>NZ_JBHUWD010000013.1:0-88047 GCF_042670205.1 Luteimicrobium sp. NPDC057192
ACACTGTTGAGTTCTCAAGAAACGGACGCTCACCCGCTCAAACCCTCCCGGGCTCTCACTGGGGCAACTTCTCCATCTTACCCGACCCCCACCCCGCCGGCAAACTCGATCAGCCGCCGCGCACAGCGGCGACCCGAGCTCACAACCAGGATCAGAACCGGACCGAGCCCTACCCGGCTCAGACGAGCCAAGGAATCAGATCTCGGGGCGACGCCCGCGGGGACCAGCCTCGCTGACCTGAGCCAGCTTGTCCGTTCCTCCCTGCCGGGCGACATCGAGAACACTACGGGGCGCCCGGCGTCGAGGTCAAATCCCGGTCGCGCGTCCGGCGGGAGCCCAGTTCTGCGAGTCCGCCGACGCTGACCGAGCCGGCGTCAGCGCTGGTCAGAGGGTTGCGGGCGCCTCGTGCCGCCGCCGACGAAGCTGGCCTCGGGCGGCTCGGCCCGTCTGACTGCCGGATCCTCGCTGCGGGTGAACCCGGCCGGAGGCTCGACTGGTCCCCCACGGCTGGTCGAGGGCCCTGACCCCGACGACGGAGAGGAGGGTCGGGACTGCTCCCGACCCTCCTCTCCCTTACGGCGACGGGCGCGCTAGGCCTGCGCGGCGCCCGCGGCCTCGTCGACGACGGCGAGCGCGAGCGTGCGCTTCCCCCGGCGCAGGAGCGCGTACCGCCCGTGCAGCAGCTCGGCAGGCTCGAGGACGGCGTCCTCACCCGCGACCTTCGCGTTGTTCACGTAGGCACCGCCCTCCGCGATCGCGCGTCGCGCCGCGGAGCGCCCGGCGACGAGTCCCGCTCCCGCGAGCGCCTCGACCACCGGCGTCCCCGGGGCGACATCGACACGCGGGAGCTCTGCCACCGCGGCGGCGAGCGTCGCCTCGTCGAGCTCCGCGAGGTCGCCGCGACCGAAGAGCGCCTGGCTCGCGGCGATCACGGCCTTCGTGGCCTCCTCGCCGTGGACGAGCGTCGTGACGTCGGACGCCAGGGTCCGCTGCGCCTCGCGCGCCGCCGGCCGCTCCTGCACCGCCAGCTCGAGCTCGGCGATCTCCTCCCGCGTGCGGAAGGTGAAGATCTTCAGGAACCGGACGACGTCGGCGTCGTCGGCGTTGACCCAGAACTGGTAGAACGCGTACGGCGTCATCATGTCCGGCGCGAGCCAGACGGCGCCGCCCTCGGTCTTGCCGAACTTGGTCCCGTCCGCCTTGGTGATGAGCGGAGTCGTGAGGACGTGGACGGACGCCTGCTCGGCCTTGCGGATCAGCTCCACACCCGAGAGCAGGTTGCCCCACTGGTCGTTCCCACCGGTCTGCAGGGTGCACCCCTCACGGCGGAACAGCTCCAGGTAGTCCATGCCCTGCAGGATCTGGTAGCTGAACTCGGTGAAGCTGATGCCCTGCTCGCTGTCGAGGCGGCGCGCCACGATGTCCTTGGCGAGCATGGTCCCCAGCCGGTAGTGCTTGCCGACGTCGCGCAGGAAGTCGATCGCCGTGAGCTCGCCCGTCCAGTCGAGGTTGTTGACCAGCTTGGCCGGGTTGTCGCCCTCGAAGTCCAGGAAGCGCGAGATCTGGGACCGCAGCCGGTCCGTCCACTCGGCCACGACCTCCTTGGTGTTGAGCGTGCGCTCGCTCGAAGGCCGGGGGTCGCCGATGAGGCCGGTAGCGCCGCCGACGAGAGCGAGCGCCCGGTGACCCGCGAGCTGCAGGTGGCGCAGGAGGATCAGCTGGACGAGGTGACCGTGGTGCAGGCTCGGCGCCGTCGGGTCGAAGCCGCAGTAGTACGTGACCGGACCTGCTCCCAGCGCGTCGCGCAGCGCGGCCTCGTCGGTGGACTGCGCCACCAGGCCTCGCCATTGCAGCTCGTCGAGAACGTCGCTCACAACCACTCCTTCGTCCGGCGCCCCACGGGGACGCGCGCTGGGCGGCCCTGGACGGACCGCGTTCCTAGTGTGCCGTGTCGGCAGGGTCCGCGGCGCCGTCATTCCACGGACGACCGCGGCCCCGGCGGACCGTCACCGCTTGCGTGCGCGCACCGCGCGATAGTCGGAGACGGTCGGGTCGCCGGCCAGCCAGTACCGCCACGGGAAGAGTGCGGCGTCACCGCCGCTTCCCGAGACGCCGACGCGCGGCCCGGTGCGGATCTCCCCCGCGGCGTGGCTCACGTCGGCCGTGTCCGCGCCCGACGGCGGCGGAAGGTGGACCACGATCGCGCCCGCCGGGTCGACGAGGTCGGCACCGTACTCGTCGAGGTCGAGGTCGAGCGCCACCGCGAGCCGCGCGGGACCGCGGGCGATCTGCCGGTCGGTGTCGCAGCGCCCCTTGGCGAGGCGACGGGACCGGGCAAGCTCGACGCCGTCCGTCACCTCCCCCGCGCGCAGCAGCACGGCCGACGCGCGGCCCTCGGGCGCGCAGACGACATTCACGCAGTGGTGGAGGCCGAGATGGCGGTACACGTACAGCCGTCCCGCCTCGCCGTACATCGCCCGGTTGCGCTGCGACGGGCCGCGGAAGGCGTGCGAGCCCGGGTCTCGCTCGCCGTCGTACGCCTCGACCTCGGTGACGCGGAGCGTCACGTCACCCAGCGGGCTGCGACGGGTGACGAACGCGCCGAGAAGCTCACGGGCGACGTCGTGCACGTCCCGCTCGAACCACGAGCGGGACGGGACCGTGGCGGGGTCGAGGCGCGTCACGCCGGCTCGCCCCAGCCGTCGAGCCGGACGTCGGCGCGCTGCGCCGTCCCCTCGGACGTGTAGACCTCGCGCTCCTCGCGCATCCAGGCGAGCCAGTGCTCGCGGGCGTCCGCGCCGTCGCGGGCGAGGCCGCGGGCCAGCCGGACGTCGTCGGGGGCCTCGACCCAGACGAGGAGCGTCGTGTGGCCGGCGAGCCGGCGGGCGCCTGCGCCGCAGCCCTCGACCACGAGGAACGGGGCGCGCGGGACGTCGTGCTCCTCGGCGAAGGCGCCGGCCTCCCAGTCGTACCGCGCGTAGCGGCCGTCGCGGCCCTCCGCCCAGGGCTCGAGCACCTGCCCGACGAGCCGGTCCGTGCCGGCTCGCAGGCCCGACCAGCCCTCGTAGAGGTCGTCCATGTGGACGACCTGCGCGGGCAGCGCCCCACCGAGCTGCGCGGCGAGCGTCGTCTTGCCCGAGCCCGCGGGGCCGTCCACGACGACGAGCCGCGCCCGGTCCCCCACCGGACCGAGGCGCGGCTCACCGTCGCGGGTGCGGGTCACGAGCTCGGCGAGGACCGCCGGGGACACGCTCATGCGTGCGTCCCCGGCGTCCTGCGACGGCGCGCGGTCAGTCCTGCGCCCACACGCGGTACTCCGCCGCGCGGGCCCGGGCGGCGTCGAGCTGCTCCGCGACCCGGGCCGGGGCCGTGCCGCCGACGGCGTCGCGGGAGGCGAGCGAGCCCTCCACGCTGAGCACGGTGCGCACGTCGGGCGTCAGGTGCTCGGAGATCTCGGCGAGCTCGGCGTCCGTGAGGTCCCACAGCTCGATGCCGCGGTCCTCGCAGAACTTCACGCACGCGCCGGCGACCTCGTGGGCCACCCGGAACGGCACGCCCTGGCGCACGAGCCACTCGGCGACGTCGGTCGCGAGCGAGAAGCCCTGCGGCGCGAGCGCCGCCATGCGGTCGGTGTCGAAGGTGAGCGTGCGGACCATGCCCGCGAACGCCGGCAGCAGGACCGCGAGCGTGTCGACCTGGTCGAACACCGGCTCCTTGTCCTCCTGCAGATCGCGGTTGTACGCGAGCGGGAGGCCCTTGAGCGTCGCAAGCAGACCCGTCAGGTCGCCGATCACGCGGCCCGCCTTGCCACGCGCGAGCTCGGCGATGTCCGGGTTCTTCTTCTGCGGCATGATGCTCGAGCCCGTGGAGTAGGCGTCGTCGAGGCGGACGAAGCCGAACTCCTTGGTGTTCCAGAGGATGATCTCCTCCGCGAACCGGGACAGGTCGATGCCCGTCATCGCGGCGACGAACGCGAACTCGGCCACGACGTCGCGCGAGGCGGTGCCGTCGATCGAGTTCTCGACCGGGCCGTCGAAGCCGAGGTCGGTCGCGACCGCCGCGGGGTCGAGCCCCAGCGACGAGCCCGCGAGCGCACCCGACCCGTACGGCGAGCGCGCGGCGCGGACGTCCCAGTCGATCCAGCGGTCGACGTCGCGCAGCAGCGGCCACGCGTGCGCGAGCAGCTGGTGCGCGAGCAGCACCGGCTGCGCGTGCTGCAGGTGCGTCCGCCCGGGCATGGGCGCGTCCGGGTGAGCGGCCGCCTGCTCGACGAGCGCGTCGACGACGTCGAGCACGAGGTTCGCGAGGGTGCGCGCCTGCTCGCGCAGGAACGACCGCACGAGCGTGGCGATCTGGTCGTTGCGGGACCGGCCGGCGCGGAGCTTGCCGCCCAGCTCGGTACCCGCCCGCTCGATCAGGCCGCGCTCGAGGGCCGTGTGCACGTCCTCGTCGGCCAGCACCGGCAGGAACTCCCCCGCCGCGACGTCCTGCTCGAGACGGTCCAGGGCGTCGAGCATGCCCGTGAGCTCATCACCCGTCAGGAGCCCGGCCTGCGCGAGCACGCGGGCGTGGGCCCGCGAGCCCGCGATGTCGTACGGCGCGAGGCGCCAGTCGAAGTGCGTCGACTGGCTGAGCGCCTGGAGCTCGCGCGACGGGCCGCCGGCAAACCGGCCGCCCCAGAGGCTCACGCGCTCCTCGCGGTCCGCGACGACGCCGCCGGCGCCCGCTGCACCCGCGGCGACGTCGGAGCCCGGCGCCGCGCCGTCCGCGGCGTGGGGAGTCTCGTCAGCCATGGCTCACAGCGCCCCGGTGCCGAAGTCCACGCCGTTGCCGAACTTCACGTCACGCGCGGCCGAGAGCTTGGCCTGCAGGCCGTAGATCTCGATGAAGCCGCGGGCCTGCGACTGGTCGAACGCGTCGCCCTCGTCGTAGGTGGCGAGGTTGAAGTCGTAGAGCGACGCCTCGCTGCGGCGGCCCGTGACCGTCGCGCGACCACCGTGCAGGACCATGCGGATGTCACCCGAGACGTACTTCTGGGTGTCGTCGATGAACGCGTCGAGCGAGCGCTTGAGCGGGCTGAACCACATCGCGTCGTAGACGAGCTCCGACCAGCGCTGCTCGATCAGCCGCTTGTAGCGGGCCTGCTCGCGCTCGAGCGTGACGTTCTCGAGCTCCTGGTGCGCGGCGATGAGGGCGATCGCGCCCGGCGCCTCGTAGATCTCGCGTGACTTGATCCCGACGAGGCGGTCCTCGACGATGTCGATCCGGCCCACGCCCTGGGCGCCCGCGCGGCGGTTCATCTCCTGGATGGCCTGGAGCGGGGTCACGGCAGTGCCGTCGATCGCGACCGGGACGCCCTGCTCGAACGTGATGACGACCTCGTCGGCGACGGGCGGGAACGTCGGGTCGTCCGTGTAGGAGTAGACGTCCTTGGTGGGCTCGTTCCAGATATCCTCGAGGAAGCCCGTCTCGACGGCGCGGCCCCACACGTTCTGGTCGATCGAGAACGGGTTGTGCTTGGTCGTCGCGATCGGCAGGTCGTGCTTCTCGGCATAGTCGATGGCCTTCTCGCGCGTGAGCGCCAGGTCACGGACGGGAGCGATCGACTTGAGCTCGGGGGCGAGCGACGTCGTCGCGACCTCGAAGCGGACCTGGTCGTTGCCCTTGCCGGTGCAGCCGTGCGCGACGGTGTCGGCCCCGAACTGGCGGGCGGCGCGCACGAGGTGCTTGACGATCACCGGGCGCGACAGCGCGGAGACGAGCGGGTAGCGGCCCTCGTACATGCCGTTCGCGCGGAGCGCGGGCATGCAGTACTCGGCCGCGAACTCGTCGCGGGCGTCGGCGACGTACGCCTCGACGGCGCCGCAGTCGAGGGCGCGCTGGCGGATGACGGAGAGGTCCTCGCCGCCCTGGCCGACGTCGACCGCGACGGCGATGACCTCGGCCCCCGTGGCCTCGCCGATCCAGCCGATGGCGACGGAGGTGTCCAGGCCGCCCGAGTAGGCGAGCACGACGCGATCAGTCATGGCGGTTCATCTCTTTCTGGTCCGTGGTGGTGCGTGATGTGGTCAAGGTGGTCAGTCGCCCGCGAGCGCCAGGAAGCGCTGGGCCACCCGGTCGCCGCCGTCGCCGCCGCCGCGCGCGACGACGAGGATCGTGTCGTCCCCTGCGACGCAGCCGAGCACGTCGGGAAGGACCGAGTGGTCGATCGCGGAGGCCAGGTAGTTCGCGGCGCCCGGCGGGGTGCGCAGGACGACGAGGTTGCCCGACGCCTCCGCCGACACCAGCATCTCCGCGCACAGGCGCGCGAGGCGTGCCGAGAGGTAGCCGGCGTCGGCCGCGGCCTGCACGGACCGGTCCCCGCCTTCGCCGGGCACAGCGTAGACGAGGGCGCCGGACGGGCTGCGGACCTTCTCGGCCCGCAGCTCGATCAGGTCGCGGGAGAGCGTGCCCTGCGTGACGCCCAGGCCGTCGGCCGCGAGCTCGCGCGCGAGCTCGGCCTGCGAGTGGATCTCTCCGTGCGCGATCACCTGGACGATGCGCGCGTGGCGGGCGGCCTTCGTCGCGGGGGTGGTGGCGGGAGCCGCCTGGGTCCCGGTCGCGGAGGGGTCGGTCACGACCGCTCCAGGAGCCAGGTCAGCAGCGCCTTCTGCGCGTGCAGCCGGTTCTCCGCCTCGTCCCACACGACGGACTGCGGGCCGTCGATGACGTCGGCGGAGATCTCCTTGCCCCGGTAGGCCGGGAGGCAGTGCAGGACGATCGCGTCGTCGGCGGCCTGGGCGAGCGCCGCCGCGTCGATCGCGTACGGAAGGAACGGGGCCTCCCGGTCGCCCTTCTCGTCCTCCTGCCCCATCGACACCCAGGTGTCGGTCGCGAGGACGTCGGCGCCCGCGAGGGCGGCGGCGGGGTCGGTCGTGACGAGCACGGATCCGCCGGTCTGCGCGGCGATGCGCTCCGCGTCGGCGACGACCGCCGGGTCCGGCAGGTAGCCCGCCGGGCCTGCGACGCGGACGTGCATGCCCGCGGTCGCGCCGCCGAGGAGGTAGGAGTTGGCCATGTTGTTCGCGGCGTCGCCCAGGTAGGCGAACGTCGTGCCGGCGAGCGAGCCGACGCCGCCGCGGTGCTGGGCGACCGTCATGAGGTCCGCGAGGATCTGGCACGGGTGGAACGCGTCGGTGAGCGCGTTCACGACCGGCACCGCCGACGCCGCCGCCATCTCCTCGATGAGCTCCTGGCCGAACGTCCGCCAGACGATCGCCGAGCACATCCGGCCGAGGACCCGGGCAGTGTCGGCGACGGGCTCGCCGCGGCCGAGCTGGCTGGTCTGGGAGTCGATGACGAGCGGGTACCCGCCGAGCTCCGCGACGCCCACCGAGAACGAGGCGCGCGTGCGCGTGGACGGCTTGTCGAAGATCACCGCGACGCCCCGGGGGCCGGCCAGCGGGGTGCGGACGAAGCGGTCGTCGTGGAACGCGAGCCCGAGCTCGAGGACCTCGCGCTGCTCCGCGGGCGTGAGGTCGTCGTCGCGCAGGAAGTGCCGCGGGGCCTGCGTCGATGCCATGTCAGGACTCCTGTCCGAGGTCGTGGGGAAGCTCCGCGAGGAACGCGACCAGGTCGTCGACCTGGTCGCGCGTGAGCAGGTAGGGCGGCGCGACGCGGAGGGCGTCGGGCGCGACCGGGTTGACGACGATGCCCGCGGCCAGCGCGTGCTGCGCGACGTCCGCGGAGACGGGCGCGGCGAGCGTGATCCCGCGCAGCAGGCCCGCGCCGCGGACCCCCGCCACCAGCGGGTGGCCGAGGCCGGTCACGCGCTCCGCGAGGTAGGCGCCGACGGCGCGCACGTTGGCGAGCAGGTCGTCGCGCTCGATCACGCCGATCGTGGCGAGCGCCGCGGCCGCGGCGACGGGGTTGCCGCCGAACGTCGTGCCGTGCTGGCCCCGGCCGAGCAGGTGCGCCGCCCGGTCGCCGTACGCGAGCACGGCACCCACGGGGAAGCCGCCGCCGAGGCCCTTCGCGAGCGTGACGACGTCGGGCAGGAAGCCCTCGGGGGCGAGCTCGGGGAGCTGGTACGCGAACCAGGCGCCCGTGCGGCCCGCGCCGGTCTGGACCTCGTCGAGGATCAGCAGCGCGCCGTTGCTCGCCGTGAGCTCCCGGGCCAGCGCGAGGTAACCCGCGGGCTGGGGCCGCACGCCGACCTCGCCCTGGATCGGTTCGAGGACGAACGCCGCGACCTCCCCGCGCTCGCGCACGACGTCGGGTGAGAAGGCGTCGCGCAGGGCGGCCTCGTCGCCGAACGGCAAGAACTCGACCCCGCCCGGCAACGGCTCGAACGGCTCGCGGTACGCGGCCTTCGACGTGAGCGCGAGCGCGCCCATCGTGCGGCCGTGGAACGAGCCCTCGAGCGCGAGGATCCGCGTCCGGGTGCCGTCGGGGTTGTTGCGGCGCGCCATCTTGAACGCGGCCTCGTTGGCCTCGGTGCCGGAGTTCGTGAAGAAGACGCGCGAGCCCTCGGGCGCGCCGGCGAGGCCGAGCAGCTTCTCCGCGAGCGCGATCTGCGTGGGCGAGCCGAAGAAGTTCGACACGTGCCCGAGCGTCCCGAGCTGCGCGCTGATCGCGGCGGTGAGCGTCGGGTGCGCGTGCCCGAGGCAGTTCACCGCGATGCCGCCGAGCAGGTCGAGGTAGCGGTTGCCGTCGGCGTCCCACACATACGCCCCCTCGCCGCGCACGAGCACCCGCTGCGGGGGTCCGAACGTGTCCATGACCGCGTGCGTGTAGCGGTCCGTCCACTCGGCCACCGAGCCGGGCTCGGGGTGCGTCAGGTCGCCGGTGGACGCGGCGAGCAGCTCGCTCATGCGGGGACGCCTTCCTGGGTCGGGGTGGTGGCGCCGAGGATCTCGGGCACGACCATGGTGCCGTTGCCCTCGGGCGTGAAGATCTCGAGCAGCACGGAGTGCGGGACGCGGCCGTCGATGACCGTCGCCGCGTGCACGCCGCCGCGCACCGCGCGCAGGCACGCCTCCATCTTGGGGATCATGCCCGACGCGAGGGACGGGAGGAGCGCCTCGACGTCGTCGGCGCTGATCTGGGAGACCAGCGAGTCCTTGTCCGGCCAGCGCGTGTACAGGCCCTCGACGTCCGTGAGGACGATGAGCTTGCGCGCGCCGAGGGCGACCGCGAGCGCCGACGCCGCGGTGTCCGCGTTGACGTTGAGCACCTGGGTCGGGTCGTCGACGTCCGGGGCGACCGTCGAGACGACGGGGATGCGCCCGGCGTCGAGCAGGTCCTGGACGGCACGCGGGTGCACGGCGACGACGTCGCCCACCTGGCCGACGTCGACCTGCTCGCCGTCGACGGTCGCCGTCCGGCGCTCGGCCTCGAACAGGCGGCCGTCCTCCCCCGACAGCCCGACGGCGAACGGGCCGTGCGCGTTGATCAGCCCGACGAGCTCGCGCGAGACCTGCCCGGTCAGCACCATCCGGACGACGTCCATGGCCTCGGGCGTGGTGACCCGCAGACCGCCGCGGAACTCGGACTCGATCCCGAGCCGGTCGAGCATCGCGGAGATCTGCGGCCCCCCGCCGTGCACGACGACGGGGCGCAGCCCGACGCTGCGCAGGAACACCATGTCCTGCGCGAAGGCGCGCTTGAGCTCGTCGTCGACCATGGCGTTGCCGCCGTACTTGACGACGACCAGCGCGCCGCGGAAGCGCTCGAGCCACGGCAGGGCCTCGACGAGGACCTCGGCCTTCTGGTCGGGCCGCAGGGCGGTGCGGGTGTCGAAGCCGGGGTGGGCGGGCGGAAGCTCGGTGGGTGTCTCGCTCATGTGGAGTACGCGCTGTTCTCGTGGACGTAGTCGTGCGTGAGGTCGTTGGTCCAGACCGTGACGGTCGAGTCGCCGGCGTGGAGGTCGATGTCGACGCGCACCTCGCGCTGCGCGGCCATGTCGACCTCGTCGCGGGGCCGGTAGGCGCCGCCCGCCCGGCAGACCTGGACGCCGTTGACGCTGACGTCGAGCTGGTCCGCGTCGAACGCGGCGACCTCGACGGGCACCGTCCCGACCTGGGCGAGGATGCGGCCCCAGTTGGGGTCGTTGCCGAACACCGCAGTCTTGAAGAGGTTGGAGCGCGTCACGGCCCGGGCGACGGCGAGCGCCGCGTCCTCGGTCTCCGCCCCGGTCACGGTCACGGCGATGTCGTGCGACGCGCCCTCGGCGTCCGCCACGAGCTGGCGGGCGAGCGAGGCGCAGACCGCCCGGACCGCGGCCGCGAACGTGGCGTCGTCGGGCGTGACGCCGCTCGCCCCGGAGGCCAGGAGGGTGACCGTGTCCGACGTGGACATGCACCCGTCGGAGTCGACGCGGTCGAACGACGCGCGCGTCCCGGTGCGCAGCGCGGCGTCGGCGGTGGCCGCGTCGACGACGGCGTCCGTCGTGACGACGCAGAGCATCGTGGCGAGCGCCGGCGCGAGCATGCCCGCGCCCTTGGCCATGCCGCCGACCGTGAACGACCCGGCGGGGGTCTCGACCGTCACGTGCGCGGTCTTGGCGACCGTGTCCGTCGTGCGGATGGCGTCGGCCGCGGCCTCGCCAGCGCCGGCGTCGCCGGCCAGGGTCCCGGCCGCGACGTCCACGCCCGCGAGCAGCTTCTCGATCGGCAGGCGCTCCCCGATCAGACCCGTCGACGCGACGACCACGTCGGCCGCCGAGGCCCCCAGCACCTCGGCGACCTTCTCCGCGGTCGCGTGCGCGTCCTGGAAGCCCCCCGGGCCGGTGCAGACGTTCGCACCGCCCGAGTTGAGGACGACGGCGTGCACGACGCCGTCGCTCACGACCTGGCGCGACCACAGCACGGGCGCCCCGACGACGCGGTTCGTCGTGAAGACGGCGGCACCCACCTGGAGCGGGCCGTCGTTGACGACGAGCGCCAGGTCGCGGTTGCCCGAGGCCTTGAGGCCCGCCGTCACACCGGCGGCACGGAAGCCCGCGGCGGCGGTGGTGCCCGGCGAGCCCGGGTAGGCGACGACGTCGGCGGCGGTGACGGTCACGGGGCGACCCCCTGCACGGTCAGGCCGAGGGTCTGCGGGAGGCCCAGGGCGATGTTCATGGACTGCACCGCGGCGCCCGCGGTGCCCTTGACAAGGTTGTCGATCGCGGTGACGGTCACGACGCGGCCCGCGCGCTCGTCGAGCGCGACCTGCACGAGGGCGGTGTTCGCGCCCAGGGTCGCTGCCGTCGTCGGCCACTCGCCCTCGGGCAGGAGCTCGACGAACGGCTCCCCCGCGTACGCCTCCGCCCACGCCTCGCGCAGCTGCGCGGTGGTCGTGCCCTCGCGGCCCGGCGCGAGCCGCGCGGTCGCGGTGGCGAGGATGCCCCGCGACATGGGGACGAGCACGGGCGTGAAGCTGATCGAGACGTCGTGCGCGCCCGCGGCCCGCAGGTTCTGAGCGATCTCGGGGATGTGCCGGTGGGTGCCGCCGACGGCGTACGGCTGGGCCGAGCCGAGGGCCTCCGCGGCGAGCAGGTGCGGCTTGAGCGACTTGCCCGCGCCGGAGTATCCGACGGCCAGGACCGCGACGAGGTCGGTGGGGTCGAGCAGGCCGAACGCGACGCCGGGTTGCAGGCCGAGCGTGACCGCGGTGACGTTGCAGCCGGGGACGGCGATCCGGCGGGCGCCCGCGAGGTTCTCGCGCTGCTTGGTGAGCGGCGTGTCCTCGGTCGGGCCGACCTGGGCGGACGGGGCGAGCAGGAGCTCGGGCATCCCGTAGGGCCAGGTGCCCGCGTGCTCCGAGCGGTAGTAGGTCTGCCAGTCGTCGGCCGAGGCGAGCCGGTGGTCCGCGCCGAGGTCGAGGACGAGGACGTCGGCCGGGAGCTGCGCGGCGATCGCGCCGCTCGCGCCGTGCGGCAGCGCGAGCACCACGACGTCGTGCCCCGCGAGGTTCTCGGGCGTCGTCGCGACGAGCTCGCGAGCGGCGAGCGCGCGCAGGTGCGGGTGGTGCTCGCCCAGCAGCGTGCCGGCGTTGGAGTGCGCCGTGAGCGCGCCGACCTCGACGTCGGGATGGTCGGCGAGGAGACGCAGGGTCTCCCCGCCCGCGTAGCCGCTCGCACCGGCGACCGCCACTCTGATCGTCATATGCATGATCTTACATACCTATGCGCCGAGAGGAAAAGTCATGGCGGGAGCTCGGATACTCGACCCATGCCGATCGTCGTCCGCCCCTACGCCGAGCGCGACTGGGACGACCTCTGCCGCATCCACGACGCCGCCCGCCTCGACGAGCTGCGCGACACGGTCGGGCTCGCCGCGTACCTGCCCCTCGCCGAGACGTACGAGAACGAGGAGCTCTTCTCCCAGCCGGTCCGCGTCGCCGAGGTCGACGGCCGCGTCGCCGGCTTCGTCGCCGCCTCGACCGACGAGATCACCTGGCTCTACGTCGACCCCGCGCTCTACCGCCGGGGCGTGGCACGAGCCCTCGTCGCTGACGTGCTCGAGCGCGCGGGCGACCGCGTCGAGCTCGAGGTCCTCGACGCGAACGTCGCCGCCCGCGCGTTCTACGAGGCCGTCGGGTTCGTCCACGAGGCCACGACGCACGGCAAGCTCGCGGGCAACGAGGCGTTCGAGGCGACCGGCCACACGCTCGTCTGGCACCGCGCGTCGTAGCGTAGGGCGCATGCGTGCCGTCGTCGCCCAGCAGGCCGGAGGACCGGAAGTCCTCACCGTGACCGACCGTCCGAACCCGACGCCGGGGCCGGGTGAGCTCGTCGTCGAGCTCGCCGCCGCCGGCGTCAACTTCATCGACACCTACCTCCGGGCAGGCGTCTACCCCACGTCCTATCCCCACGTGCCGGGCTCGGAGGGCGCGGGGGTCGTCGTCGGGGTCGGCCACGGCGTGACAGGCGTCGCCGAGGGCGACCACGTCGCGTGGGAGTCCGCGCCCGGCTCGTACGCCGAACGGGTCGTCGTCCCCGCCGACCGGGCCGTGCCCGTGCCCGACGGCGTCGCGCTCGAGACCGCCGCCGCCCTCATGCTCCAAGGGCTGACGGCGCACTACCTCGTGACGTCCACCTACCCCGTGCACGACGGCGACGACGTCCTCCTGCACGCGGGCGCGGGCGGCGTCGGGCTGCTCGCGACCCAGCTCGCGGTCGCCAGGGGCGGCCGCGTCATCACGACGGTGGGCGACGCGGCCAAGGAGGACCTGTCGCGGGGAGCGGGCGCGTCCGACGTCGTCCGGTACCGCGAGCTCGACGACCTCACGAGCGACCTGCCGCGCCTCGTGCGCGACCTCACCGGCGGCGCGGGCGTGCACGTCGTGTACGACGGTGTCGGCAAGGACACGTTCGACGCGTCGCTGGCCTCCCTGCGGCGGCGGGGCATGCTCGTGCTGTTCGGCGGCGCGTCGGGGCAGGTGCCGCCCTTCGAGATCCAGCGCCTCAACCGCGCCGGATCGCTCTTCCTCACGCGCCCCACGCTCGGCGACTACGTCGCCACGCGGGACGAGCTGCTGGCCCGGACGACGGAGCTCTTCGCCGCCGTCGAGGACGGCACGCTCGACGTCCGCGTCGGCGCGACCTACCCGCTCGCCGACGCCGCAGACGCGCACCGCGCGCTCGAAGGCCGGCAGACCACCGGCAAGGTCCTGCTCGTGCCCTAGCGGGCCGATTCACACCGCCCGCGCCGCGCGGGTTCCCCAGCGAGAGAGGTTCCGATGAAGGCGATCACGGTGACGGACCCGGCCGCGGGCGCGGCGGGGATGAGGCTCACGGAGCGGCCGGAGCCGACCGCGGCCATCAACGACGGTCGTGGTGCAGGTCCACGCCGCGGGTTACGTCCCGACCGAGGTCGAGTGGCCCTCCACCTGGAAGGACCGCGCCGGGCGCGACCGGACCCCGTCGATCCTCGGCCACGAGCTCGCCGGGGTCGTGACCGCGCTCGGCTACGGCACGACCGGCCTGAGCGTGGGCCAGCGCGTCGTCGGCCTGACCGACTGGCACCGCGACGGCACGCTCGCCGAGTACGTCGCCGTCGAGGCCCGCAACCTGGCGCCGCTACCCGGAGACGTCGAGCCCACGGTGGGCGCGAGCCTGCCGATCTCGGGCCTCACCGCGTGGCAGGGGCTGTTCCAGCACGGGCGCCTCGAGGCCGGGCGGACCGTCCTCGCCCACGGCGCCGCGGGGGCCGTCGGGAACGCGGTGGTCCAGCTCGCCCGCGAGGCGGGCGCCTACGTGATCGGCACCGGCCGTGCGGCGGACCGGGCGAAAGTGCTGGACCTCGGCGCCGCCGAGTTCCTCGACCTCGGCTCCGACGCGCTCGAGGACGTCGGCGGGGTCGACCTGGTCTTCGACGTCATCGGCGGCGACGTCCAGCGGCGGTCCGCGCGGCTCGTGCGTCCGGGCGGAGCGCGCGTGACGGTCGTCGGGCCGGCCGAGGCGCGGCCCGCGGACGGCCGCACCGTCGACTTCGTCGTCGAGTCCGACCGGGCGCAGCTCGGCGAGATCGTGCAACGGGTCCGCGACGGCCGGCTGCGGGCGAACGTCGACACGGTGGCGCCCCTCGACGACGCCGTCGCCGCCCTCAACCCGACCGAGCGGCGCCACGGCAAGACGATCATCAGCGTGCGCGACGACCGGTAGGACGGTCGGCGGCCGCGCGACGGGGCGTCACGCCGCGTCGTCGTACGCCGCGGCCCGCGCCGGCGAGGCGAGCACGACGACCGCCGCTGCGAGGAACACGCCCACCGCCAGCCACAGCGACCCACGGTTGCCCCACGCGGTCGCGACGACGCCGCCCACCAGGGCGCCCGCCACGGCGGCCGAGCGGTTGGCCGACCGCAGCGTCGCGTTCGTCCGGCCCTGCAGCCGGGCCGGCGTGACGACCTGGCGGTACGCCATCTCGTTGGCGTTCTCGAGGCCCGCGGACACCCCGGCCAGCACCGAGCCCGCCGCCAGCGCGGTCCAGGTCCCGGCCCCGTCCCCGGCCGGGGCGAGGGCGATCAGCGCCCAGGCGAGCGGGTAGCCCAGCCGCGCGAGCCCGATGACCCGGCCCGGGCCCCACGCACGCCCCGCCCGGGCCGCCCCGAACGCGCCGGCGAGGGCGCCGACGCCCGTCCCGGCGAGCAAGAGCCCGTAGCCCAGCGACGACAGGGCGAGCTCCCGCAGCACGAACAGCGGGAGAACCGTGAGGGCGAGCGCGTTCCCGAAGAACCACACGTGCGTCGACCACGCGAGGGGCGCCAGGGACCGGTGCCGGTAGGCCCAGCGCAGGCCGTCGGCGATCTGGTCGCGCACCCGCTCCCGCACGACCGGCGCCACGACCGTCTCCTCCACCGCGATCCGGGCGATCAGGACCGCGTCGACGACGTAGCTCACGGCGTCGACGAGGAGCGCGACGGGCGCCCCGAGGAGCCCGACCACCGCGCCGCCGACGGCGGGGCCGCCGGTCTGCGCGACGGCGGCGCTCTGGTCGAGGCGAGCGTTCGCGGGGAGCAGGCGGTCCGAGGCGACCACGGTCGGGAGGTAGGCCTGAACGGCGGCCGTCCCGACCAGCGAGAGGAGGCCGAACACGAACAGGGTCGCGGCCACGAGCGGCAGCGACAGGGCCCCGGCCCACCAAGCCACCGGGACGACCGCGAGCACGACGGCGCGGCCGACGCTCGCCCAGACCAGCGCGGGCCGGCGTCGGACGCGGTCGAGCAGCACACCGACCACGAGGCCGAAGAGCAGGTACGGGAGGAGCTGGACGGCGTTCACGACGCCCAGCTCCACCGGCGTCGCGTGCAGCACGCTCACGAGGAGCACCGGGACCGCGACCGTCGTCACGGCCGAGCCGAGCCCGCTCAGCGTGGCGGCGGTCCACAGGCGCGCGAACGCCGGCTCGGTCAGGACGTCGCGCCCCGGCTCCGCCGGCGCCGGACCGCCGCCCGCCGTCATCCTCAGGCCGGCTGCCGGACCGGGGCCGGGACGCCGTGCAGGTGGTCGACCGGTCCCGGGCCGCGCCCGACGTCCAGCCGGCCGCCGTCACGGAGCGCACCCGTGAGCCAGGTCTTCGCGTCACGCAGGGCCGCCTCCCACGACGGTCGGACCGGCCGCAGGGCCGCGAGCGCGCTGGACAGCGCACAGCCCGTCCCGTGCGTGTGCGCGGTCTCGACCCGCTCGCCGTCGACCGTGACGACCGCGCCCGACGGCGCGACGAGCGTGTCGGGCGACCGGCGCCCGCCGAGATGGCCTCCCGTGACGAGCACGCGCGTCCCCAGGCTCGCCGCGAGCGCCCGCGTCGTCTCGACCAACCCGGTCACGGAGGTCGGCGCCGGGACGCCGGCCAGGGCGGCGAGCTCGTCGACGTTCGGCGTGACCACGTCGGCGCGTGCCGCGAGGTCGCGCAGGGCCGCGAGCGCGTCGTCGGCCCGCTCACCCCGGCCCAGGAGCGGCCTGCCCGCAGCCGACGCGCCGAGCACCGGGTCGAGGACGACGTGCGGCGGGCGGACCCGGTCCAGCCACGCGCCGATCGCACGCGCGTACGCGGCGCTCCCCACGAGCCCGATCTTCACGGCGTCGATGGTGACGTCGTCGGACACCGCGTCGAGCTGGGCGGCCAGGACCTGCACCGGGGGGTCGTAGACCGACCGGACGCCGCGCGTGTTCTGCGCGACGATCGCCGTCACGACCGCCATCCCGTACGCCCCGTGCGCCGCGAAGGTCTTGAGGTCCGCCGCGACCCCCGCGCCACCCGTCGGGTCGGTGCCCGCGATCGTCAGGACACGAGGTCGGCTGCCGCTCATCTGCTCGTGCTCACTTCGACGGGTGGTCCTGCGCGAGGTCCTGCAGGAACTCCTTGAGGAGCGGGCCGGCGGTCGTCGCGCCGTACTCGCCCTCGTCGACGAAGACAGCGACGCCGACGTCGCCGTCGGCCGCGATCATCCAGGCGTGCGCCTTGCCGCCGTCGCCGAACTGCGCCGTGCCCGTCTTGGCGGCGACGTCACCGGGCAGCGACGACAGGATCGTGCCGGTCCCCTCGGTCACGACCGCGCGCATGAACCCGTGCAGGGTGCTCGCCTCCGACTTCGTGAGCTTGCTGGGCGCGGCGGTCGGGCTGAGGGTCGCCACGTCGGTCGGGCTCGCCGTGGCCGCGCCCGCCTCGGTCGCGGCGGACTTCGCGGGCTCGACGAGAACGGGCGAGACCCGGTGACCCGCGGCGACGGTCGCCGCGACCGTCGCCATGGTCAACGGCGACGCCTCGACCCGACCCTGCCCGATCATCGAGGCCGCGTGGTCGGTCGCTCCCCCGCCCGTCGTCGGGACCGACCCGAAGAACGCGGGCACGCCGAGCGCGGACGGGACGCCGATGCCGAGGTCGGCCGCGGCGTCGTGCAGCTCCTGCTGGTCGATCTTCTTCGCCTGCGAGATGAACGCCGTGTTGCACGAGTTCGCGAACGCCGTCTTCAGCGCGATGTCGCCGAGGCGCCCCGGCGGGTAGTCGGCGTCGTTGGTGAACTTCCGTCCGTCGACCGTGAGGGACGGCGTGCACGGGACGGTCGTGGTGGCCTTCGCGCCCTCGCGCAGCAGCGCGAGCGAGCTCGCCACCTTCATGGTCGAGCCGGGCGCGAACTTCCCCGTCGTCGCCGTCGAGAGGCCGCCCCCCGCGCTCGCGCTCGCCGCGGCGAGCACCTTGCCCGAGGTGGACACCGCGACGATCGCGGCCGCGACCTTCTGGTCGGCGAGGACCTTCTCGGCGTCGGACTGGAGCGCGCTGTCGAGCGTGAGCTTCACGGGCGTGCCGTCGACGACCGCGACAGAGAAGAGCTCGGTGCCCTTGTCGTCGGAGCCGTCGCCGCCGCTGCTCAGCCCGCCGTCGCCGTCGTCGACGAGCCGGATCGCGATGCCGGCCTGCCCCGCGAGCTGCGCGTCGTACTGCTTCTGGATCCCCGAGAGCCCGGTCTGGTCGCCCGACTGGACGCGGCCGCCCGAGGCCTTCACGATCTCTGCCGTCGCGTCGCCGACCGTCCCGAGGAGCGGGCGCGCCCAGTCGTGCGTGGGTGCGAGCGGCATCTTCTGCGCGAGCGCGACGACGCCGGGGATCGCGGTGAGCTTCGAGACGTCCGTCGGGTCCGACGCGCGCAGGGCGATGGCCTCGACGAACGCCTTGGGGCCGGCCGCTGCGACCTGCTTCGCGTACGCGTCGGCGTCGAGGTCGAGCGCCTTCGCGAGCGACCGGGCCGACGACTCCCACTTCGCCTCGTCGGTACGGGTCTTGTCCACCCCGATCACGTTGACCGCACGGTCCTCGACGATCGCCTTGCCCGAGCCGTCGACGATGTTCGCCCGCTGCGGGCGCACGCGCGAGAACGTGACGTGCTGGTCGTCGGCCAGGTCCGGGAGCAGGACCGTCGGGTCCCACCGCACCGACCACGCGTCGTCGCCCGCCGACGGCGCCGCCGTCGCCGTCCCGGTGGCGGTCGAGGTCGCGTCCTTCGCACCCTGGTCGAGGTGGACCGTCGTCGTGTACGACCACGGGTGCCCCGCCGCCACCGGCCAGGTCCACGCGAGCGTGGCCGTGGCCTGGTCGTCGTGGTCCTTGACGCGGGCCACGTCCTTGACGGTGACCGTCGGGCGGACCGGCACGGCGGCGAACACGTCCTTGCGCTCCGCGGTGGCCTCGGCGGGTGCGGCGCCCGTCAGCGCGACGCCGTCGAGCGAGCCGCCCGCGAGGGACGACGCGAGCTGCGCCGCCGCGTCCTGGAGGGGTGTGTCGTCCGGCTTGTGCGTGCAGCCCGCGAGGCTGCCCACCAGCACGAGGCCGGTGACCGCGAGCAGGGCGGGACCGCCCCGCCGACGCCCGCTCTCGTCCCGCTGCCGGCGGCGCACCGCCCTGACCGTGGCGCGCGTGCTCGTGGGCTCCGGCACCGTCGCCTCCCCCCGTGTCCGTGGATCGTGTCCCGAGGAGACTATGCGACATGTCCGGAAACACGGAACCACGGCCGCCGGTCGGGCCGGCGAGCGGGCGCGAAAGGTCAGGCCGGCGCGGGCTCCGGGTGGCGGGCGCCCAGGACCTCGTCCAGGAAGGCCGGGAGCTCGGCCGCCACGACCGGAGCCCCGCGCCTGCCCAGGGTGTGGTCGGCGCCCGGCACGACGACGACACGCCGCGACGGGGCAGCGGGCGGAAGCCCGAAGGGGTCGCGTTCCCCCTGCACGACGAGCGCCGGGACCCCCGCCCCGTCGAGCTCCGCGAGCCGGCTCCGGTCCGGCTTGCCCGGCGGGTGCTCGGGGAACGCGAGGGCGACGACACCGACCGCGCCCGCGGCGAGCGCGGTGCGGCACGCGACGCGCGCCCCCGACGACCGCCCGCCCACGACGAGCGGAAGACGGCGCAGCCCGCGGCGCCCGCGCACCACGCCGACGGCCTCGAGCCACGCGGCGTCGAGCTGGACTGCGGGCGCGGGGGCGCGCCGTCCCACGACCCGGTAGGGCTGCAGGAACCGGGCCACCACGAGGCCGGACGCGAGCGCCGCGTCGCGCGCGGCGACGAGGTCCGGGGCGTCGATCCCGCCGCCGGCCCCGTGCCCGAGCACCAGCACGCCCCGCAGCGTGCCGGTCGGGCGCTCGAGCACGAGCTCGCCCGGCCCCTTGCCGGTCGGCACCTCGAGCCGCGTCGGGCGTGCCACGGCGCTCCCCTCGTCCGGTCCGGTCAGGCGCGCAGGGTCGCTCCGACCGCCTCCGCGGCGGCCGTCACGACGCCCTCCCGCACCCCGGCGATGTCCTCGGCCGTGAGCGTACGGTCGGCGGCGCGCAGGCGCAGCGAGAACGCGAGCGACTTCTTGCCCTCACCGACCTGCGGGCCGGTGAACACGTCGAAGAGCCGGAGGTCCTCGAGCAGCTCGCCGGCCCCGCGCTCGACGGCCGCCCGCACGTCCGCGGCCGGGACCGCGTCGTCGACGACGAGCGCGACGTCCTCCTTCGCGGCCGGGAACGCCGAGACCGGGGTGGCTTCCACCGGCTCGGCGGGCGCGGCATCGAGCAGGACGTCGAGGTCGAGCTCGAACGCGACGGTGCGCGCCGGCAGGTCGAGGTTCTCCACGACCTGCGGGTGCAGCTCGCCCGCGTGCCCGACGAGCGTCCCGTCGGCCAGCGTGACCCGCGCGCAGCGGCCGGGGTGCCACGGGCGCTGGTCCGGGTCGGCGGCGACCACGACGGGCACGCGGAGGGTGTCGGCGACCAGGCGCACGGCCTCGACCGCGTCGGCCCAGTCGGCGCGACGGCCGCCGCCCCACCAGCCCGTCGGCACGTGCTCGCCCGCCAGGACGCCCGCCACGTGGCGGGGCTGGTCCGGCAGCGCGGACGCGAGCGCGGCGAGCTGCTCCTCGGTCGGGCGGGCGCCGCCCGGCAGCGACGGCGCGGCGAGCACGCCCTGGCCCGGCCGCGTCACGAGGCCCTGCTCGACGACCGCCACGTCCGTCAGGCCGCGGCCGACGTTGCGCCGGACGGCCTGGAGCAGCGTGACGAGCAGCGAGGTGCGCATCGCGTTCTGCTCGTCGGACAGCGGGTTGACGAGGCGGACCGCGCGGCGGCGCGGGTCGTCGGCACCGACGAGCAGCGCGTCGAGCTGGGCGTCCGCGACGAACGGGTACGTGAGCACCTCGACGAAGCCCGCGTCGGCGAGCGCGCGGGCGACCGTGCGCCGTCCGCGCTGCGCGGGCGTGAGACCCGTGCCGGCCGGCGACGGCGGCAGCACCGTCGGGATGTTGTCGTAGCCGTCGAGCCGCGCGACCTCCTCGACGAGGTCGGCCGGCGTGGTGAGGTCGGGCCGCCAGCTCGGCGGGACGACGCGCAGCACCCCGTGCTCGCCCGAGTTCTCGACGCCGCAGCCGATGAGCGCGAGCAGCTCGCCGACGCGCTCCGGGGCGTACGCGACGCCCGTCAGCCGCTCCGCCTCGGCGACGGGGAACAGGACGGGCACGGGCGCCGTCGTCCGGTCGAGGTCGCTCACGGCCGGGTCGGCGGTCCCGCCGCCGTACCGCACGAGCAGGTCCACGACCCGCTGCGCCGCGACGGCCGCGAGCTGCGGGTCCACGCCGCGCTCGAACCGCTTGGACGCCTCCGACGCGAGCTTGTGGCGACGCGCGGTCCGCGCGATCGTCACGGGGTCGAAGTGCGCCGCCTCGACGAGCACGTCCGTGGTCGATGCCGAGACCTCGGTCGACGCGCCGCCCATCACGCCCGCGAGGCCGAGGACGTGCGTGCCCTCCTCGCCGTCCGCGAGCGCCGGCGACGCCGTGATGAGCAGGTCCTCGGGGTCGAGGGCGCGGTCGACGTCGTCGAGCGTGACGAGGCGCTCGCCCGCACGGGCGCGGCGCACGACGATCGGCGCCTCGACCGTGGCGAGGTCGTAGCAGTGCGTCGGCTGGCCCAGGTCGAGCATGACGTAGTTCGACACGTCGACGGGCAGCGAGATCGGGCGCATGCCGGACAGCGTCAGGCGGCGCTGCATCCACTGCGGGCTGACCGCGGCCGGGTCGATGCCGCGCACGACGCGCGTGACGAACCGGTCGCAGCCGACCTGGCCGTAGATCGGGGCGTCGTCCGACACCTCGACGGGGAACCCGTCCGGGGTGGGCGCCGGGAGCGGTGCGTCGAGCGCGCTCGGGAGCCCGGGGTCGGTGAAGGCCGCGCCGGTCGAGTGCGAGAACTCGCGCGCGACGCCGCGGTAGGAGAAGCAGTAGCCGCGGTCGGGCGTGACGTTGATCTCGAGGACCTTCTGCCCGAGGCCAAGGAGCGCAATCGCGTCCGAGCCGGGCGTGAGGTCGTGCCCGAGCTCGGCGGAGAACCCGTGCTTCTCGAGCACGATGATGCCCTCGTGGTCCTGCCCGAGGCCGAGCTCGCGCGCGGAGCAGATCATCCCGTCGGACACGTGGCCGTAGGTCTTGCGGCTCGCGATCGGGAACGGCCCCGGGAGGACGGCGCCCGGGAGCGCCACGACGACCTCGTCGCCGACGACGAAGTTGTGCGCGCCGCAGACGATGCCGCGCGGGACCAGGTTGCCCTCGTCGTCGGTGGCGTTGTGCTCGCCGACGTCGACCTGGCACCAGTTGATCGTCTTGCCGTTCTTCTGCGGCTCGGGGCTCATCGCGACGACGCGCCCGACGACGACCGGTCCCGTCACGTCGGTCCCGTGGATCGCCTCCTCCTCCAGGCCGACGCGCACGAGGTCCGCGGCGAGCTGCTCCGCGGTGAGGCCGTCGGGGAGCTCGGTGTGCTCACCGAGCCACTCGGTGACGACGTACGGCATCAGATCTCCGTCCCGAACTGGGCCGAGAAGCGGACGTCGCCCTCGACCATGTCGTGCATGTCAGCGATCGCGTGGCGCAGCATGAGCGTGCGCTCGATGCCCATGCCGAACGCGAAGCCCGAGTACTCCTCGGGGTCGATCCCGGCCGACCGCAGGACGCCCGGGTTGACCATCCCGCAACCGCCCCACTCGATCCAGCCCGGGCCGCCCTTCTTCTGGGGGAACCACAGGTCCATCTCGGCGCTGGGCTCGGTGAAGGGGAAGAAGCTCGGCCGCAGGCGCGTGCGCGCCTCGGGGCCGAACATCGCGCGGGCGAAGTGGTCGAGCGTGCCCTTGAGGTGCGCCATCGTGAGGCCCTTGTCGATCGCGAGGCCCTCGACCTGGTGGAACACCGGGGTGTGGGTCGCGTCGAGCGCGTCGGTGCGGAACACCTTGCCGGGGCACGCGATGTAGACGGGCACGCCGCGCTCGAGCAGCGTGCGCGCCTGCACCGGGCTCGTGTGGGTGCGCAGCACGAGGTTCGACGCGACGCCCGGCTCGCCGGAGTCGACGTAGAAGGTGTCCTGCATCTGGCGGGCCGGGTGGTCCGGGCCGAAGTTCAGGGCGTCGAAGTTGAACCACTCGGCCTCGAGCTCGGGGCCCTCGGCGATCTCCCAGCCCATCGACACGAACAGGTCGGCGATGCGCTCGGAGAGCAGCTCGAGGGGGTGCCGGGCGCCGCGGGCCGCACGCTCCGTCGGGAGCGTCACGTCGACGGCCTCCTCGACGAGCACCCGGGCCGCACGCTCGGCCTCGAGCTCCGTCTGCCGGGCCGCGAGCGCCTGGTTGAGCCGCCCGCGACGCGGGCCGACGAGCTTGCCGGCGCGGGCCTTGTCCGCCGGCTCCAGGCCGCCGATGGCCCGGTTGGCGAGCGCGAGCGCGGAGCGATCACCCGTGTGGGCGGTGCGCACCGTCTTGAGCGCGTCGAGGTCGGGCGCGGCGGCGACGTCCGCGAGCGCCGCGTCGAGCGCCGCGTCGAGCGCTGCCTCGTCGAGCGGGGACGGGGCGGCGTGGACGGCGTCGGCCGGGGTCTCGCCGGCGACGGCAGGGGTCTGGGATGCCTGGTCAGGGCTGGGCATGCGTGCCTCTCGTGACAGGTCCGGGTCAGGACCATCGGGGTCGGCGGGGGTGCTCGGGGATTCTATGCGGCCCGCTCGCACCTTCGACGTCGCAGCTCAGCGACGCGGCCCGCGAACGGGCCACGGAAATCGACGACCCGCTCCCCGAAGCACGTCCTCATGGTCGCACACGCCCTCGTCGTCGGCGGCGCTCTTTCCCGCACGACGGCGGCCCTGCGCCCCGGCCGGCGCCGTCGAGCAAGGGGCTCCCCGCCGAGCAAGCAGGATCCCGGCGCTCGCTCGGCGTGGACACCCGCTCGCCCGGTGTCAGGAGGGCGCGAACGCCCAGCGCTCGAGCTCGCGGTACAGCGGGCCACCCTGCGGCCCCTCGCCGGGGCGCGACTCGACCAGCGAGAACCCGTCGACCGTCCACGCCGGGCCCGAGTAGACCGCGAGGGCCCGGGCGGCAGGGTCGAGCTGCGAGCGGTAGGCGTCGCGCGACCGGCTGACCTTGCTCCGGCCCCAGCGGGCGCGCGCCACGGTGAGGTGCGCGCGGTGCGGGCGGACGTCACCCGGCACCTCGCGGACGCTCGCGGCGAGCGCCCCCTCGGCGAGCTCGCGCAGGGTGTCGGTGGCGCCGTGCACGCCGACCCACAGCACCCGGCCCGCGAACGAGCCCGCGCCGCGGAGCCGCAGCTCGAAGGGTGACGTCGCGCGCGCGACGTCGTGGAGCGACTCGGCGAGCTCCGGGACCGCGCCCTCGGGCACGTCCGCGTAGAACGCGAGCGTCAGGTGCTGCGCGTCACGGGGCACCCAGCGGGGCGAGCCGCGCCGCCCGTCGGGCGCGTCGGGCAGGGTCAGCCCCGCGCCCACGGCGTCGAGGGCGAGCGCGAGGTGGTCGAGGACGGGCTCAGGCGGGAACACCGCCGCGAACAGGCGCACCCGACGATGCTGCCACGTCCGTACCGGCGCCGACCGCCACGCGCGCCTCGACCACGGGCCCGGCGGCGCGGAGCCACACCCGGTCACCGGCGCGGAGGTCGCGCAGGGCCGGGTCGGAGCGCGAGCCGAGGACCTCGACGACGCCGCCCGAGCCGACGACGCGCGCCTCGAGCCGCGCCTCGAAGCCGACCCGCCGCAGCGAGCCGACCTCCGCGGCCACGGCTCCCGGCTCGGCCGAACCCAGTACCTCGACGTCGTGCGGGCGCACGAGGCGGCCCCCCAGCGACGTCGTCGGACCGAGGAACCGCATGACGAACTCGTTGGCGGGGCGGTCGTAGATCTCGTCGGGCGCGCCGACCTGCTCGACCCGCCCGCCGTTGACGACGACGATCTCGTCGGCGACCTCGAGCGCCTCAGCCTGGTCGTGGGTCACGAAGACGGTGGTCACGTGGACCTCGTCGTGCAGGCGCCGGAGCCACTGCCGCAGCTCCTTGCGGACGGTCGCGTCGAGCGCCCCGAACGGCTCGTCGAGCAGCAGCACCTTGGGCTCGACGGCGAGCGCCCGGGCGAGCGCCATGCGCTGGCGCTGGCCGCCCGAAAGCTCGGACGGCAGCCGGTCCGCGAAGGCCTCGAGGTGAACGAGGTGCAGGAGCTCGTCCACGCGGGCCGCGATCTCGGCCCGGGGGCGCTTGCGGATCTCGAGCCCGAACGCGACGTTCCGCGCGACGCTCAGGTGGCCGAAGGGCGCGTAGTGCTGGAACACGAAGCCCACGTCGCGGCGCCGGGCGGGGACGCGGGTCGCGTCCCGGTCGTCGATGACGACGGTCCCGGAGTCGGCCTGCTCGAGGCCGGCGATCACGCGCAGCAGCGTGGTCTTGCCGCCGCCGGACGGGCCGAGGAGCGCGGTGAGGGTGCCGGAGCGGACGGTGACGTCGACGTCGTCGAGCGCGACGAACGCTCCGAAGCGCTTGGTCAGACCGCGGACCTGGATGCTCATCGGGTTCCTCCCTGGGACCGGCGGAGCAGGCTCGTCGCGACGATCGTGAGGATCGCGACGGCCACGAGGACGAAGGTCACGGCGTAGGCCGCGTCGGGCTGGAGGAGCGTCTGGTACAGCGTGTCGACGCGGAGCGTCGCGGTCTCGGTCTGGCCCTGGATGTTGCCGGAGACCACGAGGACCGCGCCGTACTCGCCGATGCTCCGCGCGAGCGCGAGCACGACGCCGGTGACGAGGGCCGTGCGGATCCCGGGCAGGGTGATGCGCCAGAACCGCACGGGCGCGCTCGCGCCGAGCGACTCGGCGGCCTGCTCCTGGTCGGTCCCGCGCGCCACGAGGACGGGCACGATCGCGCGGGTGACGAGCGGCATCGACACGAACATGGTCGCGAGGACCATCCCGGGCACGGACAGGATCACCTGGATGCCGGCGGACGCGAGCGCCCCGCCGAACCAGCCCGTGCTCCCGTAGACGAGGATCAGCGCCAGGCCGACGACGATCGGCGACACGGACACGGGCAGCCCGAGCAGCGCGTCGAGGACCCGCATCCCGGGCAGCCCCGACCGGGCGATGAGGAACGCGGCGATCGTGCCGAAGACCGTCGTCAGCGCGACCGCGATGAGCGCGACCTCCGCCGTCATCTGGAAGGCGTGCACCGAGAGCGGGTCCGCGACCGCGTCGACGAACGCGCCGAGGCCGGGCGCGAACGCCCGCCACACGAGCACGCCGACAGGCAGCACCACGAGCACCGTCACGTACGTCACGACGAGGGCGCGCACGACGTGGCGGCCGGTGCGGCGCTCGCCGGCGGGGCGGGTGGCCGTCGTCTCAGACATGGCGGCGCGCCCCCTTGCGCTGGAGCAGCTCGACGGCGACGAGCACGAGCACGCTCACCGCGAGCAGGACGATCGCGAGCGACGCGGCCTGCTGCGTGGAGGTGACCGGGTTGGTGGCGTCCTCGAGCTTGCCGTAGATGAGCGCGGACGCGACCTGCGTCTGCTTCGGGATGTTGCTCGAGATCAGCACGAGGGACCCGTACTCGCCGAGTGCCCGGGCGAACGCAAGCGACGCCCCCGACGCGATCGCGGGGACGATGACCGGCAGCACGACGCGCCGGAACACCACCCGACCGGACGCACCGAGCGACGCGGCCGCCTGCTCGGCGTCGCGGTCGAGCGCCGCGAGCACGGGCTGCACCGTCCGGACGGTGAAGGGCAGCGTGACGAACAGGAGCGTCACGAACAGGCCGACCCGCGTCCCGACGAGGTTCACGCCGACCGGGGACGCCGGCCCGTACAGCGCGATCATGACGACGCCGGTCACGATCGTGGGGAGGGCGAACGGGACGTCGATCACGTGGTCGAGCAGGCGCGAACCGGGGAACGGGTCGCGCACGAGCACCCACGCGATCGTCGTGCCGACGACCGCGTTGACGAGCGCCACGGCGAACGAGAGCCCGGCCGAGAGCGTGAGCGCGGACAACGCCGCCGGCGAGGTGACGGCGCTGGCGAAGGCAGACCAGCCCCCCTGCGCGCCCGTGACGACGACGGCCGCGAGCGGGATGAGGACGACGAGGCTGAGCCAGAGCGTGACGAGGCCGAGCCCCGCCGCGGTCGCCGGCCGGAGGCGGCTCAGCCCGGCACGGTCCCGGCGCGACCGAGGGCCGGCCCCCGTCTCCGCAGAGACGACAGCCGGCCGCTCGGGGGCCCGGGTGGCGACGGTCACGCGTCGCCCTCGATCGCGGTCACCAGGCCGCTGTCGCCGAAGAACTTCTTGTTCACGGCGTCCCAGCCGCCGAGGTCGGCGATGGTCGTGAGCTTCGCGACCTCGGGGAACGGCTTCGACGGGTCGTTCGCACCCTCGACGGTGCCGACGTCGACCGTCGTCGAGACCGGGCGGAAGCCCTTGCTGGCGAAGATCTTCTGGCCGTCGTCGGACTTCGCGAATGCGAGGAAGTCCTTGGCGGGCTTCGACGCGGTCTTCGTGACGGCCGCCGGGTTCTCGATGAGGAACGTGTCGTCCGGCACGACGTAGTCGACGTCGTTACCGGCCTGACGGGCCGCGATGACCTCGTTCTCGTACGAGATGAGCACGTCGCCCGTCCCGCCGAGGAACTGCGTCATCGCGATCGCGCCGCTCGACGCCCGGGAGACGGTGTTCCCGAAGAACTCCGTGAGGTACGCCTTCGCGTCGGCCTCGGTGCCGCCCGTCGCGACCTCGTGCTCGTAGGCGGCGAGGATGTTCCACTTGGCGGAGCCCGACGACGCCGGGTCGGCCGTGACGATCTTCACGCCCGGCTCGACGATGTCGTCCCATCCGGTGATCTGCTTCGGGTTGCCCTTGCGGGTCACGATGACGACGACGGAGTCGGACACGTTGCCCTTCGTCTCGTCGGCGTTCCACCCCGCGTCGACCTTGGCGGGGACGAGGTTCTGGACGTCGGGCTCGACGGAGAACGCGACGTAGTCGGCCTTCTGCCCGGCCGCGACGGCCTTGGACTGCGAGCCGCTCGCGCCGAACGACGACGTGAAGGCCACGCCCTTGCCGGCGTCCGTCTTCTGGAAGGCCGCCTCGAGCGCGTCATAGGCGGGCTGCGGCACCGAGTACCCGACGACGGCGACCTTGTCGGCCGCGGAGCTCGAGCCCGAGCACGCGGCGAGTCCCAGCGCGAGGGCGGCGGTCGCGACGGCGACGGCGGCTCGGGCAGCGGGGCGCGGGCGGGTGCGGCTCATGGGGGTGTCCTTCGGACTCGAGGGTGTACCCCGGCGGCACCGGGGCGTGCACCACCCAACCCTTCTTGACCAGATGACTCAAGAAGATGTCCATGATCCGGACGTTTGTCTCACGTTTCGACGCGACGCCCGGGCACCGTCACGCGGGGCCCGCGGGAGCCTCTGGTCGCGTCAACGCGGCGCCCGCGCTCCTCCGGTTCGGGCGCGTCCGCCAGGCGTCCTCGTCGCGGATCAGCGCCGCGACGTCGGCCGGCATCGCGCCCGCCGCCAGGTCGTGGAGCGTCACCTCGTCGAGGACCGACCGGATGGCTGCCCGCAGGGCGACCCACAGGTCGCGGACCGAACCCGCCGCTCCCCCGTACTCGACGTCCTCGACGTGGCTGCCCGCGACGTTCGCGAGCGGACCGTCGATGGCCCGCACGACGTCGGCGACCACGATCCGGTCCGGAGGGGCGACGAGCCGGTACCCGCCGTCCGAGCCGCGCCGGCTCTCGACGAGACCGGCCTGCTTGAGCTCGTTGAGGATCACGAGCACGAACGACAGCGAGAGGTCCTGGGCCTCGGCGACCGTAGTCGCCTTGATGAACGGCGTCCCCGCCTCGTGCCGGGCCGCCAGCTCGACGCACGCGCGGACGGCGGAGTCGGACTTCGACGAGATGCGCACGCGGCCATTATCGCGGTTCGAGCACCACCACGGCGGTGTGGGGCCGACGCACCGAGAACCCGTCGACGTCCGTCCCGTGCTCGCGGAAGGCTGCCCAGTGACGGTCGCGTTCGTCGCCGTGCGCCTCGCGCGCCCGGACCTCGCGCGGCCCGTCCCGCGTCACGACGACGGCGTCCGGGTGCGCCTGCAGGTTCAGCCACCAGGCGGGCTCGGGGGCCGCCCAGCCGTTCATCGCGAGCGTGACGCAGGCGGGCCCGTCCTCGACGTACGCCACGATCACCGCGTGCTCCCGGCCGGTGCGCCGGCCCGTCGTCCTCAGCAGGAGCGTCCCCCACTTGTCGGGCGTGGGGCGCCACAGCCCACGGCGACCACCCGTCAACCGGTAGTAGCCGCGGTGCACCACCCACGCGCTCCGGACGAACCAGCGCGGCGGGAGGCGCGGCGAGCGCTCGGCGCTCGGCCCGGTCGACTGCTCGGTCACGGTCGGCTCCCGTCGTCGGGCCGCCGTCAGCGGCGCCTCCCACCAGGGTGGCACGGTGCCGCCGGCGGCGCACCGGGTCCGGCGACGCCGGGCCCCGACGGCTCAACGCTGCGCGCGGCTCGACGCGTAGAGGCACACGGTCGCGGCCGTCGCGAGGTTCAGCGACTCCGCGTGGCCACGGATAGGGACGCGGACGCTCGAGTCCGCGAGCGCCAGCTCGGCGTCGGACAGGCCCTGGGCCTCCGTGCCGAACAGCCACGCCGTGGGCGCACGCAGGTCGGGCGCGGCGTCCTCGGCCTCGCCCGCGACGCCGGCGGCCCGGTCGGACAGGTCGTCGAGGTCGTGCTCGCCGCCTCCGTCCGCGGCGAGGACCGTCAGGCCCGACGCCCGCAGCGCCGCCACCGCGTCGCTCGTGGTGACGCCCGTGACGACGGGCAGGTGGAAGAGCGAGCCGGCCGTCGAGCGGACGACCTTGGGGTTGAAGGGCTCCACGGAGCCCGCAGCGAGCACGACGACGTCCGCTCCGGCGGCGTCGGCGGCGCGGATCACGGTTCCCGCGTTGCCCGGGTCGCGCACTGCGGCGAGCAGGGCGACGAGCCGCGGCACGGTGGCCTGACCGTCGGACCTCTCACCGCTCGCGCGGGGCAGCACGTCGTCGAGCGACGTCGTCCAGGTGCGTGCGACGGCCAGCACACCCTGCGCGTCCGCGCTCATCGCGGCGAGGACGTCGTCCGCGGTCTCGTGCAGCCACAGCCCCGCGTCCCGGGCGGCGTCGGCGATCTCGGGGTACCGCTCGGCCGAGGCTGCGGTCAGGTAGACGTCGACGACGCGCTCGGGGGCGAACCTGACCGCCTCGCGCACCGCCTGCGGGCCCTCGACGAGGAAGCGTCCCGCGCGCGAACGCGCCGAACGCCCGGCCAGCGCCCGCACCTGCCGCACCCGGTCGCTGCGCGGGTTGCGCAGCGCGGGGGCAGGGGCGGACACCGACCGGGCGTCCGTGGGGCGCGCGCCGAGCGCGCGCCCCTGAGGTCCGCGGGTCAGGCTGCAGCCTTGGGCGCGTTGACGTCCTCGGGCAGGGCGTCCTTGGCGACCTGGACGAGCGCGTTGAACGTCGCGACGTCGTTGACGGCCAGGTCCGCGAGCACGCGGCGGTCCACCTCGACACCAGCGGCCTTGAGGCCCTGGATGAGGCGGTTGTAGGTCAGGCCCTGCGCGCGGGACGCAGCGTTGATGCGCTGGATCCACAGCTTGCGGAAGTCACCCTTGCGCGCCTTGCGGTCGCGGTAGGAGTAGACGAGCGAGTGGGTGACCTGCTCCTTGGCCTTGCGGTACAGACGCGAGCGCTGGCCGCGGTAGCCGCTGGCGCGCTCGAGGGTCGTACGGCGCTTCTTCTGGGCGTTGACCGCCCGCTTCACGCGTGCCACGTGATGCTCCTTGGGTTTCGGGGCTCAGGGGGTGAGGGTCGAGCCCGGCGGGGCTCGAGCTCCGGCCGGCGGGTCACGCCGGCCCGGGACTCACTTACCGAGCAGCTTCTTGATCTTCTTGGCGTCGGCGGGGGCGACGACCTGGTCCTGCGCCAGACGGCGGGTGCGGCGGCTCGACTTGTGCTCGAGGTAGTGCCGGGCGTTCGTCTGCTCGCGCATGAGCTTGCCGCTACCGGTGCTGCGGAACCGCTTCTTCGCGCCGGAGTGCGTCTTGTTCTTCGGCATGGCTGCCGTCTCTCCTCGGGTCTGGCCGGGCACCAGACGGTGCCCGACGGGTGCGGGCCGCGCGGACGCGACCCATGTCATGGGGTCAGCCCTTCGCTGCTCCGCCGCCCGGACGCGCGCCGGGGCGCGGTGCAGGCTTGGGGGCCGCGGGCTTGGGGGCTGCGGCGCGCGGCGCGCTCGGCCGAGGCGCCGGGGCGGCCGGCTTCGGCGTCGCGGCGGGCTTGGGCGTCGCCGCTGCCGGCTTCGCGGAGGCAGGCTTGGCAGCGGCGGCGGGCTTCGCCGCAGCGGCAGGCTTGGCAGCAGCGGGCTTCGCCGCAGCCGCAGGCTTGGCAGCAGCAGGCTTCGCCGCGGCAGCAGGCTCGGCAGCAGCAGGCTTCGCCGCGGCAACGGGCTCGGCCGTGGCAACGGGCTCGGGCACGGAGGGCGCCGGGGTCTCCTCGGGCGCGGGCGCCTCGACCGCGGCAGCGGTCTCAGCCGCGACCTGGTCGCTCGGCTCCTCGGTGGCACGCTCGGCGGCCTTGCGCTCGGACTTCGTCATGCGGGCCGCGTCGATCTCGGTCGAACGCTTGCGCTGCTCCGTCTTGGCGTCGGCCTTCTTCTTGACCGGCCCGAGCACCATCGTCATGTTGCGCCCGTCCTGCTTGGGCGAGCTCTCGACGAAGCCCAGGTCGGCGACGTCCTCGGCGAGACGCTGGAGAAGGCGCATGCCCATCTCCGGGCGCGACTGCTCGCGGCCACGGAACATGATCATGACCTTGACCTTGTCGCCGGCCGAGAGGAAGCGGACGACGTGGCCCTTCTTCGTCTCGTAGTCGTGCGGGTCGATCTTCAGGCGGAACCGGATCTCCTTGAGCACGGTGTTCGCCTGGTTGCGCCGGGCCTCGCGCGCCTTCATGTCGGCTTCGTACTTGTACTTGCCGAAGTCCATGAGCTTGCACACGGGCGGGCGTGCGTCGGGGGCGACCTCGACCAGGTCGAGATCGGCGTCCTGCGCAAGACGCAGGGCGACCTCGGTGCGGACGACTCCGACCTGCTCCCCGTCGGGACCGATGAGTCGGACCTCGGGGACGCGGATCCGATCGTTGATGCGAGGCTCGCTGATGTCTGGCTCCTTGGCAGTCGTGATGGCCGACCCCCAGGAACGGGAAAGGCCCCCGAACCTGGACGCAGGCGGAGGCCGTCACCGCACCCGCGGCCCCCACGAGGAGCCGCAGCACGGAACCGGGCCGCTCCCGGAGGAACGTGCCCGGCGACAGACCCGGCCTCCGTCGCGGCGTGAGCCGTCGGTCGAGACCCGGGTGGGACGAATCCACTTGCGCACTCGCACGTCGGATCCGTCACCGGAGCCGCGCACGAGTCGGTCAGCCATCAAGTCTAGCAGAGCCGCCGCACCGCTCCGGGCCAACCGCGCTCTCCCGGTGCGCACGGCGTCGGGTCTCGCTCGAGCGGATGGGACGATGGTGGCATGAGCACCGACTCCCCGACCTCGCCCGCGGGCGACCAGCCGAACGCCGCCGACGACGTCGCGCAGGCGACGCGCGACATCGCCGACGTCAACGCCGTCGAGGTCATCACGACGGCCGCCGTCCACCTCATGAGCGCCGCGGCCGTGAAGTGCGGGCTCGCCGAGGACGCGGACTCCCAGGGGCACCTCGACCTCGACGAGGCACGCAAGCTCATCAACGCGCTCGCGGCGCTCGTCACCGCGAGCGCCCCCGACCTCGGCAACCAGCACGCCCGGTCGCTGCGTGACGGGCTCAAGTCCCTGCAGCTCGCGTTCCGCGAGGCGTCGGTCTACCCCGACGCGCCCGGCGAGGGCCCCGGCGAGAAGTTCACCGGCTCCGTCGTCTGAGGGCCGGAGCGAGAGGCACCGACCGGGGCTCAGGCGCCGACCAGGCAGAGCCGACGACCGTCGCCGGTCGGCAGCGACCCTGCCGCCTCCTCGCCGCACGCAGCCGGGTCGTCGACGATCTTCGTCGCCACGTACGCATGGTCGTGCGCACAGTCCACCGCCCGGAGCCGGTCCCCGGCCGTCTCCCGCCAGCACGACCCAACGCCGGTCGACGCGTGCGTGTCCTTCACGTGCTCGCCGACCTTGTCGTTCGCCACGACGCCAACCACGAGGCAGGCCGCGACGAGCAGCCCGGCGCACGCGAGGAGCCCGCTGTCGGCGGACGCGTCAGAAGCGCCCGCGCGGACCGATGCGCGGTACCGGACGATCGCGCCGACGATGGCACCGAGGGCGACGAAGAACGCGCCCCGCCAGACGATGCCACCGTTCGCTCCGGAGGCTGCGAACATCGTGGCGATCCCGGCCGCGGCGACCGCGAGCGCGGCTCCGAACAGGGCGAACGCCTGGCGGCGCTGCCCCGGACCGTCCGGGACGGAGCCGGACAGCGGCGATGCCGGATCCACGGCGAGGCCAGGGTCGTCCATCGTGGGGTCCTCTCGGAGCGTCGTCGCAGCGCCGCCGCGAGCGCGGCGTCGGCGGACGCTACCACGCCGTCCAGCGCCCGCACGGGGTCTCTCAGGATCGACGCGGTGCCGGGCCCGCGGGCGCGTCGGCGCGCCGCCTCGCCCCCGTGCTCGTACCGTGGGCGACATGAGCGACGACGAGCGCGAGTGGACCCCTGATCTCGGCCGCCTCACGCAGGCTGCCGACGACGCCTTCACGGTCGGACGCGTGTTCGGCCAGGCCTACGAGCACCAGGGAACGCTCGTCATCCCGGTGGCCCGGGTGATGGGCGCTGCCGGCACCGGCGCGGGCGGCGGGGCCGGCAACGGCTCGGGCGCCGGCAGCGGCAGCGGCTCGGGCAACGGCACCGGCCGGGGCTCGGGCGGCGGGACCGGGCGCGGGTCCGGGCGCGGAAGCTTCTCGTTCCTGCGGCAGCGATCGTTCTCGGGGAGCCGGCAGCTCGGCGCGGCAGAGCCCACCGGCGAGGAAGGCACCGAGCTCGTACCTCCCTCGCCCGACGACGCCGCCCCCGGGAACGAGAGCGGCGCGAACGGCGATGCCCAGGCCGAGGCGAAGGGCGACCTCCAGGCCGAGGCGCGCGGCGAGGCGACCGGCGAGGCCCGCGGGGACGCACGCGGCGAGGCGGGAGCCGGCGCAGGGGCGTACGGCGTCCGGGTCAAGCCCGTCGGCGTCGTGGTCGTCGAGAACGGCAGCACGCGCTGGATCCCGGTCTTCGACCTCAACCGGACCGTCGTCGGCGGCCAGGCCGTCGCCGCGGTCGCGGCGGTCGCGCTGGCGTGGGCGATCGGGCGCCGTCGGCGCTGACCTCAGGGCCGCGCGGCGCCGATCCGCAGCTCGAGCGAGTCGACGCGTTCCCCCACGACGTCGCTCGCGCCGAGGCGGGCGTTGACCGCGGCGAGCACCGCGTCGAGACCCGCGCGGTCCAGGCCCGGGTCGAGCCGGAGCACGACCGCCACCTCGGCGGTCCGGCCCGGCTCGGCGCCGACGCTCGCGACGTGCTGGAGCGGCGCGACCGCGGACGTCACGGCGTCCACGACCCCGGGGTCGACGACGCCGTCCTCGACCGCCGGGCGCCACTCCTTGCCCTGCGCGAGCGCCCACACGGCCGGCCGCGGGACGAGCACCGTCGCGGGGCCGGCAGGGTCGACGACCAGGAGCGACCAGTCCTCGCTGACCGCGGACAGCGCGGCACGGGGTGCCTCGACGGGCACGGGGCGTGCGTCGGCCCGCCAGGCCGTCATGGTCGCGACGGACGTGAACACCGGGAGCGCGCGGCGGCCGTCGGGTGCCTCGAGCGCGACGACGCCGGCCGACGCCTCCTTGTCGACGTGAAGTCCGTCCTCGGTCTGGTCCAGCTCGCCGAGCTCGGCGAGCACCGGGACCAGCACGCGGGTCTGCGCGAGCCGCGCGACGACCTCGCGGAGCGGCGCCGCACCGGCGGCGTGGGCGGCGAGCAGCCGCGCCAGCTCGGCGTCGGCAGAGCCGTCGTCGCCCGCGAACCCGGACGACGGCGGGAGCGCCCGGCCTCCGGTCGCGCTCACGGACGGCCCGCGACGTCGAGCGCCTGGGGCAGCGTGAACGCGCCCGCGTAGAGGGCCTTGCCGACGATCGCGCCCTCGACCCCGGCGGGGACGAGCGAGCGCAGCGCCTCGAGGTCCTCGAGGCTCGAGATGCCTCCGGACGCGACGACCGGCGACGCCGTGCGGGCCGCCACGTCGCGGAGCAGGTCGAGGTTCGGGCCGCGAAGCGTCCCGTCCTTGGTCACGTCGGTCACGACGTAGCGGGCACAGCCTGCGGCCTCGAGCCGGTCGAGGACCTCCCACAGGTCCCCGCCCTCCTGCGTCCAGCCGCGCGCCGCGAGGGTCGTGCCGCGCACGTCGAGGCCCACGGCGACCCGGTCGCCGTGCTCGGCGATGACGCGGGCGGTCCACTCGGGGTTCTCGAGCGCGGCCGTGCCGAGGTTGACCCGGCGGCAGCCGGTCGCGAGCGCGCGCTCGAGGCTCGCGTCGTCGCGGATGCCGCCCGAGAGCTCGACCTGCACGTCGAGCCGCCCGACGACCTCCGCGAGGAGCTCGGCGTTCGACCCGCGGCCGAACGCGGCGTCGAGGTCGACGAGGTGGACCCACTCGGCCCCGCCGGACTGCCAGTCGAGCGCGGCGGTCAACGGGTCGCCGTACGACGTCTCCGAGCCGGCGGCGCCCTGGACGAGGCGCACGGCCTGGCCGTCGGCGACGTCGACGGCAGGCAGCAGGACGAGGCGATCGGTCATCGGTGGTGCTCCAGGGGATCGGGACCGGCGGGCCGGTCGGGGGCGTGCGACGAGCGGCGTCGTCGGGCGGCCGGGGCCGCCGGTGGGCGGGTCAGCGCAGCGTCGAGACCCAGTTCTCGAGCAGGTGCGCGCCGGCGTCGCCGGACTTCTCGGGGTGGAACTGCGTCGCCGACAGCGGGCCGTTCTCGACCGCCGCGACGAAGCGGCCGCCGTGCGTGGCCCAGGTGACGAGCGGGCGGATCGAGACCCGGGCGAACGGCGAGTCCGCGGGGATGTCGGCTTCGAGCGGGAACTCCTGCGCGGCGTACGAGTGGACGAAGTAGAACCGCTCGTCCTCGACGCCCGCGAACAGGCGCGAGCCCTCGGCCGGCTCGACGGTCGCCCAGCCCATGTGCGGGACCACGGGGGCGTCCAGGCGCCGCACGACGCCGGGCCACTCCCCCATACCGTCGGTCACGACGCCGTGCTCGTCACCCGCGTCGAACAGGATCTGCATGCCGACGCAGATGCCGAGCACGGGGCGGCCGCCCGCGAGCCGGCGCTCGACGACCTCGTCGCCCCGCACCGACCGCAGCCCCGCCATGCACGCGGCGAACGCGCCCACTCCGGGGACGACCAGGCCGTCGGCCTCCTGGGCCGCGGCGCGGTCGCGCGTCAGCTCGACGTCCGCACCGACGCGCTCGAGGGCGCGCACGGCCGAACGGACGTTGCCGAAGCCGTAGTCGAGGACGACGACGCTGGGACGAGCCGCGCCGCTCACGGCGCTCACACTGCCTTCTTCCGGTCGCGCCGGGCCGCGCGTCCGGCCTTCGCCATCATGCGCATGGCCTTGAGCCGCCCGACGCCCACGCTCGTGACGACGTCGGGGAAGCCGTCCATCGTCTCCGTGCCGATCAGGAGGTTGCTGAGCGCCTCGGGCGCTCCGTCGAGGACGAGGCCGGACGCCAGCTCGTCGCCCGCGGCGCCGTCGAGCCACGTGTGCGCGACGATCCGCCCGTCCCGGTGCACGAGCAGCACGGCCGGCAGGCCGGGCGTCGCGCGCGTGAGCGCGGCGGCGACCTGCTCGGGCGCACCCGGGGCGGTGTCCCGGCACCACACGAGGACGCCGACGGCGGACAGCACCGCGTCGACCTCCAGACCCGCGATCGCGCAGATCGCGGCCACGGGCTCGGCCGCGCCGAGCTGGGTCACGACGACGGCGCGCACGGGCTCGGCGGCGGGCGTGACCTCGGGGACCTCGCCCGGCCCCGTCGCGGCGCTCACAGCGCCCCCTTGGTCGAGGGCACGCCGTCGACGCGCGGGTCGAGCGCGACCGCGGCGCGCAGCGCCCGGGCCAGCGCCTTGAACTGCGCCTCCACGATGTGGTGCGGGTCGCGGCCCGCGAGGACGCGCACGTGCAGGCAGATCCCGGCGTGGTGCGCGAGCGACTCGAGGACGTGCCGCGTCAGCGAGCCGGTGAAGTGGCCGCCGATGAGGTGGTACTCCTGTCCTTCCGGCTCGCCCGAGTGCACGAGGTACGGGCGGCCGGACACGTCGACGACCGCGAGCGCGAGGGCCTCGTCGAGCGGGACGGTCGCGTCGCCGAAGCGCGAGATGCCACGCTTGTCGCCGAGCGCCTGGCGCAGCGCCTCTCCGAGCACGATCGCCGTGTCCTCGACGGTGTGGTGCGCGTCGATGTGGGTGTCGCCCGTCGACCGCACGGTCAGGTCGAAGACCGCGTGCTTGCCGAGCGCCGTGAGCATGTGGTCGAAGAACGGCACGGTCGTCGAGACGTCCGTGCGGCCGGAGCCGTCGAGGTCCAGCTCGACGACGACGCTCGACTCGCTCGTGGCGCGCTCGACGCGGGCGGTGCGGTGCCCCGGCTGCGCCTGGTCGCCGGCGCCCGGGGTCCCGGTCGCTGCGCCGGTGGTCGGTGCGCTCATCGTGCCTCCTCCAGACCGGCCACCCGCACGAGGGCGGCCTTGAACGTCTCCATCTCCTGCGGCGTGCCGACGGACACGCGCAGCCAGCCCTCGGGCCCGACCTCGCGGATCAGCACGCCCTCGTCGAGCAACCCCTGCCAGACCGCGTGCCGATCGGCGAAGCGCCCGAACAGCACGAAGTTCGAGTCCGAGTCGGCGACCTCGAGCGGGCGGCCGTCCAGCAGCTGCCCGCGGAGCCACTCGGCCGTCGCGTCGCGTTCGGCGCGCAGCGAACCGACCTGGGCCATGAGCTCGTCCGCGTGCTCGAGGGCCGCGCGGGCGACCGCCTGCGTGACGGCGGACAGGTGGTACGGCAGCCGGACGACGCGCAACGCGTCCACGAGCGCGCGGGACGCCGCGAGGTAGCCGACGCGTGCCCCCGCCATCCCGAACGCCTTCGACATGGTGCGGGCCACCGCGAGGTTCGGGCGGTCCGCCAGCAGCTCGAGCGCGCTCGGCACGCCCCGTCGCCGGAACTCGCCGTACGCCTCGTCGACGACGACGACGGGCGACCCGCCGGACCCGTCGACCTCCACGCGGTCCGCGGCGTCGAGCACGGCCTCGACGGTCGACAGGGGCAGTGCCGTGCCGGTGGGGTTGTTGGGGCTCGCGAGCAGGACGACGGCGGGCCGGACCTCGGCGACCGTCGCCGCGGCACGCTCGGGGTCGAGGGTGAAGTCCTCCTCGCGCCGGCCCGCGACCCAGCCCGTCATCGCGTCGCGCGCGTACTCCGGGTACATGGAGTACGTGGGCGCGAAGGACAGGACCGACCGCCCGGGGCCGCCGAACGCCTGGAGCAGCTGCAGCATGATCTCGTTGGAGCCGTTGGCCGCCCAGAGCTGCTCCGGCTCGAGCCGCACGCCGGACTCGACCGCGAGGTAGTCCGCCAGGTCGGAGCGCAGGTCGAGGAACTCGCGGTCCGGGTACCGGTTGAGGCCGTGCGCGGCCTCGGTGACCCGGCGGGCGATGCTCGCGACCACGCCGTCCGACGGCGGGTACGGGTTCTCGTTGACGTTGAGCAGCACCGGCACGTCGAGCTGAGGCGCGCCGTACGGGACCTCGTCGGCGAGGTCCGCGCGCAGCGGGAGACGCCCCCCGCCCGCGCGCGCGTCGTCGTGGTGCCGGGCGCCGGAGGCGGACGGCACGGACGACGGCGCAGGCAGGGTCGGAGTCACGGGCACAGTCTACGGAGGACGCCCGGGGCACCGACGTGACGTCCGGCACGCGGGCACCTGACCTGCACCGTATGCCGGGATTACGCCGCGCGGCGCGGGGGCACCGATGCCACCGTTGAAGCAGGCCGCCGGACGGACCGGGGGCCGCGGAGACAAGGCCCCCCGACACACGGGAGGGCCGACCCCAGGAGGTCGACGTGTCCACCATGCGTGCCGCCGTCGTGCACGGCTTCACCGACCCGCTCTCGATAGACGACGTCGAGGTGCCCGCCCCTGGGCCTTTCGAGGCGCTCGTCAGGGTCGACTACACCGGCGTGTGCCACACCGACCTGCACGCGGCGCACGGTGACTGGCCCGTCAAGCCCACCCCTCCCTTCGTGCCCGGGCACGAGGGCGTCGGGACGGTCGTGGCGGTCGGGGACTCGGTGACGCGGGTCGCGGTGGGCGACACGGTCGGCAACGCGTGGCTGTGGTCGGCGTGCGGCGAGTGCGAGTACTGCGAGACGGGCTGGGAGACCCTCTGCCCGAACCAGAAGAACGGCGGCTACTCGGTCGACGGCTCGTTCGGGCAGTACATGCTCGTCGACTCGCGCTACTGCCCGGTCATCCCGGACGGGGTCGACCTGTCCGCCGTCGGGCCGATCCTGTGCGCGGGGGTCACCGTCTACAAGGGCCTCAAGGTCACCGACACCCAGCCCGGTGAGTGGGTCCTGATCTCCGGCATCGGCGGCCTCGGGCACATCGCCGTCCAGTACGCCGTGGCGATGGGTCGCCGCGTCGCGGCCGTCGACGTCGCCGACGACAAGCTCGAGCTCGCGCGCAAGCACGGCGCCGAGGTCACGGTGAACGCCGCGACGTCGCCCGACGCCGCGGCGGAGCTCCAGGAGAAGACGGGCGGGGGCGTGCACGGGGCGCTCGTGACCGCGGTCAACGCGCACGCGTTCCCGCAGGCCGTCGGCGCGCTGCGCCGCGGCGGGACCGTGTCGCTCGTCGGCCTGCCGCCGGACCAGTTCCCGCTCGACATCTTCACGACCGTCCTGTTCGGACTGACGGTCCGCGGGTCGATCGTCGGCACGCGCAAGGACATGAGCGAGGCGATCGACTTCTTCGCCCGCGGGCTGATCCACCCGACGTACACCGTCCGCCCGCTCGAGGACGTCAACGCGATCTTCACGGAGATGGAGAACGGCGGCATCGACGGGCGCGTCGTGATGGACATGTCCTGACCGTCGGCCGCCGTCGCCGTCCGCACCCCGGGGCTGTGGACGGCGACGGCCGCGTCGGGGGCCCACCGTAGAGTCGACCGGGTGAACGTGCCGACGACGGACCCGACCTCCGACGCCCCGACCGCCCTCCGGGCGGCGCCCACCGACCGCGCCGCGCTGCGCGAGGAGGCCGAGGGTGTCCTGCGTGCGCTGGTCGGGCGCGAGGACGTCGCGCTGCGTGAGGACCAGTGGCGCGCCGTCGAGGCGCTCGTGGCCGACGCGCGGCGTGCGCTGGTCGTGCAGCGCACCGGCTGGGGCAAGTCCGCCGTGTACTTCGTGGCGACCGCACTCCTGCGCGCCCGCGGAGCCGGGCCGACGGTGCTCGTCTCCCCCCTGCTCGCGCTCATGCGAGACCAGGTCGCCGCGGCGCAGCGCGCGGGGATCCGTGCCGTGACGATCAACTCGTCGAATGTCACCGAGTGGGACCAGATCCACGCCGCCATCGCCGCGAGCGAGGTCGACGTCCTGCTCTGCTCGCCCGAGCGGCTCAACAACCCCGCATTCCGTGACGACGTCCTGCCCCGGCTCGCCGCGGACGCCGGCCTGGTCGTCGTCGACGAGGCGCACTGCGTCTCCGACTGGGGACACGACTTCCGGCCCGACTACCGCAGGATCCGGACGCTGCTCGCCGACCTGCCCGCCGGGATCCCCGTCCTGGCCACGACCGCGACGGCCAACGCACGCGTGGTCGCCGACGTCGCCGAGCAGCTCGGCGTCCGGGCCGAGGGCACCACGGTCCACGGGGCGGGCTCCGACGTGCTCGTGCTGCGCGGCGCGCTCGACCGGGCGTCGCTCCACCTCGCCGTCGTCGACCTGCCCGACCCGTCGACGCGGCTCGCCTGGCTCGCCGAGGTGCTGCAGGACGCCCCGGGCTCCGGGATCGTCTACTGCCTGACGGTGTCGCAGGCCGAGCAGGTCGCGAGCCAGCTCCGCGCGACGGGGCTCGCCGTCGCCGCGTACACGGGCCAGACGGACCCCGCCGAGCGCGAGGCGCTCGAGGCCGACCTCAAGGAGAACCGCGTCACGGCGCTCGTGGCGACGAGCGCGCTCGGGATGGGCTTCGACAAGCCCGACCTGGCGTTCGTCATCCACCTCGGCGCGCCCTCGTCGCCCATCGCCTACTACCAGCAGGTCGGGCGCGCGGGCCGCGGGGTCGAGCGGGCCGTCGTCGTGCTGCTGCCCGGCACCGAGGACCAGCGCATCTGGGAGTACTTCGACTCGCTCGGGTTCCCGCCCGAGCCCAAGGTGCGCGTCGTGCTCGACGTGCTCGGCTCGGTGCCGGACGGGCGCCCCATGTCGGTCGCGCAGCTCGAGACGCACGTCGACCTCAAGCGCTCCCGGCTCGAGCAGATGCTCAAGGTCCTCGACGTCGACGGCGCCGTCCGCCGGGTCACCGGCGGCTGGGTCGCGACGGGCGTGCCGTGGGAGTACGACGCCGCCCGGTACGCCCGCGTGGCCGAGACCCGCGCGGACGAGCAGCGGGCCATGCTCGACTACGAGCGCACCGCAGGCTGTCGCATGGCGTTCCTGCGCGAGGTCCTCGACGATCCCGAGCTCGAGCCCGGTTGGCGGTGCGGGCGCTGCGACCGATGCAGCGGCGTCGAGCTTCCGGGCGCTCCCGATCCCGACGCGGTTGCGGAGGCGCGGCACGACCTCGACCGGCCCGGCGTCGAGGTCGTCGCGCGGAGGCAGTGGCCGAGCGGGCTCGACACGCTCGGCCTCGACCTGCGCGGACGGATCGACCCCGACGAGCGCGCCGAGACGGGACGCGCCGTGGCACGCCTCGACGGACTCGGCTGGTCCGGGCCGCTGCGCGACCTGTTCGCGCCCGGCGCGCCCGACGGCGAGACGCCGGTGCCGCTGCGCACGGCCGCGGTGCGCGTGCTCGACGACTGGCTCGGTCCCGAGGGCGTCGGGACGGTGGACTGCGTCGTCGGGGTGCGGTCGGCGACCCGGCCGCTGCTCGTCTCCCACCTGGCCGGCGGGCTCGCGCGCTACCTCGGTGTGCCGGTCGCCGGGTCGGTCGGCCCGGTCGCGGGCCGCGAGGAGCCGACGAGCCACGACGTGAACTCCGCCGCGCGACTGGCCGCGGTGGTCCGGCGCCTCGGCGCCGACGACGGGCTCGACGTCACCGGCAAGCGGGTCCTGCTCGTCGACGACCGCACCGACTCCGGCTGGACGCTCACCGTCGTGGCCCGGGCACTCCGACGCGCCGGGGCCACCGAGGTGCTGCCGTTCGTCCTGGCCGTGGGCTGAGTCGCCGTGGCCCGGCCGGAGAGCGACTCGGGCGGGGCTAGCGGCCCTGCCTCGCCCGACGCCGACGGGGTCGGGTATACCGAGGTCGCTTCCACCGTGCCAGGGGCGGTGCTGTGGTGGTCACGCTCGGGACCCGCGCCGAGCACGACACGCGTCCTGCCGGACGGGTGCGTCGACCTGCTCTGGAACGGGACACACCTTCAGGTCGCCGGACCCGACGTCGTGGCCTTCACCACCGGTACCGCGCCCGACGCGCTGGTCGCCGGGCTGCGGTTCGCCCCGGGGACGGGCCCCGGCGTCCTCGGCCTGAGGGGGGACGAGGTGGTGGGCCGGCGGGTCCCGCTCGACGCTGCGCTCCCGGGCCGTCGGGTCGCTCGCTGGGAGGACGAGATCGAGGCCGCGGGCCAGGGCCGGGGCGCAGGGGCGGCGGCGCTCGTCGCCGGCCTCGAACGGGTCGGCCGTGCCCTCGCGGACGAGGCGCCACCGCCCGACGGGCTCGTGCTCGCGCTGGTGGCGGCGATCCGCGCGGGTCTCGGCGTCGGCGCGTCGTCCCGAGCTCTGGGCGTGAGCGCCCGGACCCTCCACCGCCGGGCCCTGCCCGCGCTCGGCTACGGTCCCGCGACGCTGGGGCGCGTGCTGCGCCTCCAGCGGGCGGTCGGGCTCGCGCGCGACGGACTCCCCTGGGCCGACGTCGCCGTGCAAGCCGGGTTCGCCGACCAGGCCCACCTCGCGCGCGACGTCCACGCGCTCGCCGGGGTCCCGCCGACGACGCTCGTGCCGTCGAAGCGCACCGCTCAGGGCTGGGAGCCGGGCAGCCAGGCGAACAGGTCGACGGGGTTGCCGTCCGGGTCGAGGACCGTCGCGTAGCGCTGGCCCCAGGGCGCGTCCCAGGGCTCGTGCGCGCTGCGGTGGCCCGCCGCCACGAGGGCGTCGTGCGTCGCGTCGACCTCCGCCGCGTCGACGCACAGGAACGCCAGGCCGATCCGCGCCGAGCCGGTGGGCTCGGTCCAGTCCGGGGTGAACGAACGGACGAGCTCGACGCTGTCCCAGGCGACGCGGAGGCCCCCGGGCAACGTCGTCTCGACGTGATCGTCGGGGCCCGCTGGCTCGGGCAGATCGAGCCCGAGCCGTCGGTAGAACGCGAGGGACGCAGCGAGATCGTGGGTCACGAGGCCGACGAGGTTCAGTACGGGTGTCATGCGTCCGACGGTAGGTCGGGCGGGCGTGGCACGTCTTGAAGGATTCGGACAGCCCCTGACGCGGCGGCCCGGCGTCAGCCGCCGACGACGACCTGGCCGTCCTGCACGGCGGCCTTCAGCTCCTGGAGGGGCTTCTTCGCGGGACCGTGCGTGACCTTGCCCTCGAGGTCGAACGTCGAGCCGTGGCACGGGCACTCGAGGTCACCCCGTCCCGGCACGACGCCGCAGCCCATGTGGGTGCAGATCGCCGAGAGCACGTGCACCTGGCCGGCCGCGGGCTGGGTCACGAGGATCTGCGCGCCACCGGGCAGCGTCGCGGCGACCGCCCCGCCGACCGGCACGTCGGAGAGCTGGGCGACGCTCGCGGCGGTCGCGGGCGGGGTGATCTGCACGTCGCCCGTGCCGCCGGGGCTGCACGCCGCGAGCACGACGGCCGTCGCGCCCGCACCCGCGCCCGCGAGGACGGCGCGGCGCGACACCCCGCCGCAGCAGGTTCCGGCCGGCTCGGTCATGCGTGCGCCTCGTCGGTCGTCGCGGCGGCCTCGAAGCGTGCGCGGACAGCCTCGCCGTGCGCGGGCAGGTCCTCGGCGTCGGCCACCGCCACGATCCGGTCGGCCAGCTCCCCGAGCGCGTCGCGCGAGTACTCGACGACGTGCACCGCGCGCACGAAGCTGTGCACCCCGAGCCCGGACGACGAGTGCGCGGAGCCGCCCGTGGGCAGCACGTGGTTGGACCCGGCCATGTAGTCGCCGAGCGACACGGGCGCGTACGGGCCGACGAAGATCGCGCCCGCGCTCCGCACCCGGTCGGCGAGCGCCACGGCGTCGGCCGTCTGGATCTCGAGGTGCTCGGCACCGTACGCGTCGACGACCTCGAGGCCCTGCTCGAGGTCGTCCACGAGGACGACCGCGGACTGCGAGCCCTCGAGGGCCTCGGCCACGCGCTCGGCGTGCTTGGTGGCCCCCGCCCGGACCGCCACGCGGGCCTCGACCGCGTCCGCGAGCGCCTCGCTCGGCGTCACGAGGACGGCGGCGGCCATGGGGTCGTGCTCGGCCTGGCTGACGAGGTCGGCGGCGACGTGGTCGGCGTCGGCCGTGTCGTCGGCGAGGACGGCGATCTCGGTGGGGCCGGCCTCCGCGTCGATGCCGACGACGCCGCGCACGAGGCGCTTGGCCGCGGCCACGTAGACGTTCCCTGGGCCCGTCACCACGTCGACCGGCTCGCACAGCACGTCGCCGTCCTGCGGCTCGGTGCCGCGGGCACCGTAGGCGAGCATGGCGACGGCCTGGGCCCCGCCGACGGCGTAGACCTCGTCGACGCCGAGGAGCGCGCACGCCGCGAGGACGGTCGGGTGCGGGAGGCCGTCGTTCTCGCGCTGGGGCGGCGAGGTCACGACGAGCTCGCCGACGCCGGCCTCCTGCGCTGCGACGGCGTTCATGACGACCGTCGACGGGTAGACCGCGAGGCCGCCGGGCACGTAGAGGCCCACGCGCCGCACGGGGATCCACCGCTGGCGGACGCGCGCGCCGTCGGCGAGCTCGACCGTGTGCTCGACGGGCCGCTGCGCGGCGTGGACGGCGCGGACACGGCGGATCGCCTCCTCGAGCCCGGCGCGGACGTCGGCGTCGAGCCCGGCGAGCGCGTCGGCGAGCGCCGCCGCGGGGACTCGCAGATGCTCCGGCCTCACCCCGTCGAACCGCTCGGCGAGGTCGCGCAGCGCGGCCGCACCGTGCTCGCGCACCCGCGCGATGATCGGCGCCACACGCTCGGCGGCGTCCTCGACGCGCACCTCGGCACGCGGCAGGGCGTCGGTCAGCTCGCGGCGGGACAGCGTGCGGCCCCTCAGGTCGATGCGCTGGATCACGTCTCGAGCATAGTGCGGCGGACCTGGGCGTCCGCCGGGTGTCCACGGGTGCGGGCGTCCGCCGCGCCGCGGGAGCGCGACGGCGCCGGACCCCCGTCGTGCGGGAGGATAGGGGCGTGAGCGACCCGACCCCCGACGCCCCGCGCGTGCCCATCGCCGACGACGAGATCCGCCTCGGCCAGTTCCTCAAGCTCGCCGACCTCGCCGAGTCCGGCTCCGAGGCCCGTGAGCTCATCGCCGAGGGCGAGGTGCGCGTCAACGGCGAGGTCGACGTGCGCCGCGGCCGCCGGCTCGTCCGCGGGGACGTCGTCGTCGTGGCGACACCGCAGGGCGAGCTGTCCGCCGTCGTCGGCTGAGGCGATGGGCGGCGGGCGCGCGACGACCCCGCGGCGCCGGACGCGGCGCGCCCTGGCGTTCGGCCTCGCCGCCCTCGTGCTCGTCGTCGGCCTCGTGGTCGGCGGCGCGTGGGTGTTCCAGCGGCACTTCGTCTACCACCCGGACACGCGCACCCCGCCGCCGGCCGCCGAGGTGATCCCCGGGGCGAGCGACGTCGTCCTCTCCACCGCCGACGGGCTCACCCTGACGGCATGGTGGGTGCCGCCGTCAGGCACGGCCCGCGACCAGGCCGTGCTCGTCGCGCCGGGGAACGCCGGCAACCGCGAGGGCCGTGCCCGGTTCGCCGCACTGCTCGCCGAGCGTGGCTTCGCCGTGCTGCTGCTCGACTACCGCGGGTTCGGTGGCAACCCGGGGCGGCCGACGGAGCAGGGGCTCGCGCTCGACGTGCACGCCGGCCAGGCGGCGCTCGTCGCACGCGGCTACCCGCCCGGACGCACCCTCTACTTCGGGGAGTCGCTCGGGACGGGCGTCGTCGCGCGGCTGCAGTCCGACGTGCCGCCGGCCGGGGTCGTGCTGCGCTCGCCCTTCACCTCGCTCGTCGACGCCGCGTCCCACCAGGTGCCGCTGCTCCCGGTCGGCGTCCTGCTGCGCGACCGGTTCCCCGTCGCGGAGCTGCTGGAGCACAGCGACGTGCCCGTGACGGTCGTCTACGGCACGCGCGACGGGGTGGTGCCGCCGGCGCAGAGCGCTGAGGTCGCGCGGGCGGCGCGGCGGCTCGTCGAGACCGTCGTGATCGACGGCGCGGGGCACAACGACCCCGTCATGTCGGGCCCGACGGTGGTGGACGCCGTCGTGCGGCTCGCCGACCGCGTGCGCTGAGGGGCCCGCGAGGCCCTCAGCCGGCCATGTAGGCCGAGCTCATCACCTTGTCCACGGTGATCCGGAGCACCACGCGGTCCGGGTTGGGCTCGAGCGGACGGTACCGGCGCGCGTAGCGCGCGACGGCGTCGACGATCTCCACGAGGTCCGTGACGATCTCCGCCGTCCCCTCGAGCGTGATCCAGCGCCCGCCCTCGACCTGGCACACCGACGCGCGCGCGGGCGCACCGTCCGGCCCGCGGCGTCCCGCGTTCCGTGCCTTGACCGAGCGCCGGTTGGTCGTGACCCGGACGACGCCGGTGTCGTCGTCCCACGTGAACGCGACGGGCACGACGTGCGGCGAGCCGTCCTCGCGCAGCGTCGTCAGGGTCGCGAGGTGCCGCTCCGTCACGAAGACGCGCTGCTCGGGGTTGAGGTGGACCACGAGGCCCCACTCTACGAGCGCGCGGTCGTCCGGCGGACCCGACGCCGGGCGTCACCCCGTCGTGCGCCCGGCCGGTTACCGTTCGAACCGTGCGTACACCGGACCGATCGTTCCTCGCCGCCGCCGACGTCGCTCTCGACCTGCTCGCCGACCCTGCCGTGGAAGCCCGCTGGGCCGCCGACAGCGTGCTCGAGCGGATGACGGTGGGGATGCTGGCCTGTCACCTCGGGCGGCAGCTGGTCAGAGCAGCCGAGATCCTGCCCGTCCCAGCGAACGCAGCACCTCTCGACGCGCCCGAGGAGCACTACCGCCGCGCGGCCTGGGTCCGTGCGCCGTCCCTCGACGACCCCGCGAACGACCGGAGCACCGACGCGGCCGAGGCCGAGGCGGGCCCGGGACCGATGCTCGACCGCTGCCGTGGGGCGCGGCGGGAGGTCGGGCAGCTGCTCGAGGCCGGCGGCGCCCAGGACGTCGTGACGATCCCCTGGCAGGGTTGGAGCCTGCGGCGCGAGGACTTCCTGCTGACCCGTCTCGTGGAGGTCGTGGTGCACAGCGACGACCTCGCTCGCAGCGTCGGCGTAGCCACGCCCGAGTTCCCTCGTGACGTCGCCGGGCCGGTGCTGCACCTGCTCGTGGAACTGTCCGCCGAGCGGCACGGGCAGGCTGCCATCGTCAGTGCTCTCGCCCGGCGCGAGCGTATGCCCGACACGATCAGCGCGTTCTGACGCCCCGCCCCGGCGGGGTCAGACCAGGCAGCTCGGGCCCAGCAGCGCCTTGAGGTCCCCGAAGAGCGCCGGGGTCCGCTCGACGCGGAGCGTGTCCTCGAGCCGCATGACGGTCGCGCGGCCGGGCTCCGTCAGCTTGAGGTGCACCTCGGACGCGCCCGGGTGGGTGCGCAGGATCTCGCGCAGCCGCTCCACGACGGGCTGGGTGCAGCGGACCGACGGCAGGCTCACGGTCACCGGACCGTCGGGCGACGCCGAGACGTCCGGCAGCGACACCTCCATCGCCTGGAGCTGCATGGCGTCGTCTCGGCGACGCACCCGGCCGCGCAGCGTCACGACCGTGTCCTCCGCGAGGATCGTCGAGTACGCGAGGTACGTCTCCCCGAAGAACATCACCTCGACCGAGCCCTCGAGGTCCTCGACGGCCACGGACGCCCACGGGTTGCCGTTCTTCGACCACCGGTGCTGGACGTTCGTCAGCAGGCCGGCGATCGTCACGACCGAGCCGTCCGCACGCTCCTCGTCGGCCAGGAGCGTCGCGATCGTCGTCTCGGCCGCGCGGGACAGCACGTGCTCGAGGCCCGAGAGCGGGTGGTCGGAGACGTAGAGGCCGAGCATCTCGCGCTCGAACGCGAGACGCTGCTTCTTCTCCCAGTCGGGCAGGTCCGGGACGTCGACGCTGAAGCCGACCGTCGTGCCGTCGTCGTCGGCCGCGAAGTCGGCGAACAGGTCGAACTGGCCCTCGGCCTCCTTGCGCTTGACGCTGATCACCGAGTCGACGGCCATCTCGTGGACCGCGAGCAGCGCCCGGCGGGTGTGACCGAGCGAGTCGAACGCGCCCGCCTTGATGAGGGACTCGATGGTCCGCTTGTTGCAGACGACCGCCGGCACCTTGTCGAGGAAGTCGGTGAACGAGGTGAACTCGCCCTTCTCCTCGCGGGTCGCCGTGATGGCGTCCACGACGTTCGCGCCCACGTTCCGGACCGCCGTCAGGCCGAACCGGATGTCGGCGCCCACCGCCGTGAAGTTCGCGGACGACGAGTTGACGTCCGGCGGGAGCACCGTGATGCCCATGCGGCGGCACTCCGACAGGTACAGCGCCGACTTGTCCTTGTCGTCGCGCACGCTCGTCAGGAGCGCCGCCATGTACTCCGTCGGGTAGTTCGCCTTCATGTAGGCGGTCCAGTACGACACCAGCCCGTAGCCCGCGGAGTGGGCCTTGTTGAAGGCGTAGCCCGCGAACGGGACGAGCGTGTCCCACACCGCCTGGATGGCGCCGTCGGAGTACCCGCGCTCGCGCATGCCCGTCTGGAACGGCACGAACTCCTTGTCGAGGATCTCCTTCTTCTTCTTGCCCATCGCACGGCGCAGCAGGTCGGCCTGGCCGAGGGAGTACCCGGCCAGGATCTGCGCCGCACGCTGCACCTGCTCCTGGTAGACGATCAGGCCGTACGTCTCGTCGAGCACCTCGGCGAGCGGCTTCTCCAGCTCGGGGTGGATCGGCGTGATCTCCTGCAGCTTGTTCTTGCGCAGCGCGTAGTTCGTGTGCGAGTTCATGCCCATCGGGCCCGGCCGGTACAGCGCGATGACAGCGGAGATGTCCTCGAAGTTGTCGGGTCGCATCTGGCGCAGGAGCGCGCGCATCGGGCCGCCGTCGAGCTGGAACACGCCCAGCGTGTCGCCGCGCGTCAGGAGCGCGTACGCGGCCTCGTCGTCGAGCGGGACCGACTCGATCTCCACCGGCTCCTTGCCGTTCGCGACGATGTTGCCGAGCGCGTCGTCGAGGATCGTGAGGTTCCGCAGCCCGAGGAAGTCCATCTTGATCAGCCCGAGCGTCTCCGACGTCGGGTAGTCGAACTGCGTGATGATCGCGCCGTCCTGGGGCCGGCGCATCGTCGGGATGACGTCCGTGAGCGGCACGCTCGACATGATCAGCGCGCACGCGTGCACGCCCCACTGCCGCTTCAGGCCCTCGATGCCGCGCGCGAGCTCCACGACGCGCTGCGCCTCCGGGTCGGCGTTGTGGAGCTGGCGGAACTGCTCCGCCTCCGCGTAGCGCGGGTCCTGCGGGTTGAAGATCCCGCCCAGCGAGATGTCCTTGCCCATGACGGCCGGTGGCATCGCCTTGGTGAGCTTCTCCCCCATCGCGAACGGGAAGCCCAGGAGGCGCGAGGAGTCCTTGAGCGCCTGCTTCGCCTTGATGGTGCCGTAGGTGACGACCTGGGAGACCCGGTCGTCGCCGTACTTGTCCGTCACGTACTTGATGACCTCACCGCGTCGGCGCTCGTCGAAGTCGACGTCGACGTCGGGCATCGACACGCGCTCCGGGTTGAGGAAGCGCTCGAAGATCAGCCCGTGCTGCAGCGGGTCCAGCTCGGTGATGCCCATGACGTACGACGCCATCGACCCCGCCGCCGAACCACGGCCCGGCCCGACCCGGATGCCCTGCGACTTGGCCCAGTTGATGAAGTCCGCCACCACGAGGAAGTACCCCGGGAAGCCCATCTGGAGGATGACCTCGGTCTCGTACTCCGCCTGCTTGCGCGACGCCTCGGGCACGCCGTCCGGGTAGCGGCGGTGCAGACCCGCCTCGACCTCCTTGACGAACCAGCTCGTCTCGTCCTCGCCCTCGGGCACCGGGAAGCGCGGCATGTAGTTGGCCGACGTGTTGAACGTGACGTCGCACTGCTCCGCCAGGCGCAGCGTGTTGTCGCACGCCTCCGGGAGCTCCGCCCACACGCGGCGCATCTCCTCCGCCGACTTCACGTAGTAGCCGTCGCCGTCGAACTTGAACCGGTCCGGGTCGTCCAGCGTCGAGCCCGAGTTGATCGCCAGGAGCGCCTCCTGCGACGTCGCGTCCTCCTGACGCACGTAGTGCAGGTCGTTCGTCGCCAGCAGCGGCGCACCAATCGTCTCCGCGAGCCGCAGCAGGTCCTTGATCACCCGGCGCTCGATGTCCAGCCCGTGGTCCATGAGCTCGACGTAGAAGTAGTCCTTGCCGTAGATGTCCTGCAGCTCGCCCGCCACGCGGACGGCCTCGTCCCACTGGCCCAGGCGCAGCCGGGTCTGGATCTCCCCCGACGGGCACCCCGTCGACGCCGCCATCCCGCCCGCGTACGTCTCCAGCAGCTCACGGTCCATGCGCGGCCACTTGCCCATCTGCCCCTCGAGCGACGCCAACGAGCTCGCGCGCAGCAGGTTGTGCAGACCCTCGTTGGTCCGCGCCCACATCGTCATGTGCGTGTACGCGCCGCGCGCCGACACGTCGTCCGACTCCTGGCCCTGCTGACCGAACCGCACCCGCGTCTGGTCGAACCGGCTCGTGCCCGGGGTGATGTACGCCTCGACGCCAAGGATCGGCTTGATCCCGTGCGCGCGCGCCTTGCTCCAGAAGTCGAACGCCCCGAACAGATAGCCGTGGTCCGTGATCGCGATGGACTTCTGGCCGAGGCGTTCCACCTCCGAAAACAACGAGTCGAGGCGGGCCGCGCCGTCGAGCATCGAGTACTCGGTGTGGACGTGCAGGTGGGCGAAGTCTTCCCCGGTCGGCATGGGTCGAGTCTAGGTGTGGGTGCCGACATCGCTCGTCACCTCGGGCGATACGGTGCGGTGTTGGCGCGCGGCCTACCGCCCCCTTCGTCGCCCCGCGCCGACACTCGGCGAGCGCCGTCCGCGGACCTGCGCGCGGCCGGCGCTCCCGGGCGGGGGGGCTTCGTCGGGAGGCGCTGAGAGGATCGTCACATGAGCTCTCCTCGGCACCCATCCGTCGCCTCGCTCGTCGCCGAGGCCGAGGCCCCAGGCACGACGACGGCGCGGCTCGCCGAGCTCGCTCGGCACCCGTCCGCGATGGTGCGGCAGACGGTCGCGGAGCACCCGGCGCTCGACGACGCCACCGTGCTGCTCCTCGCGCGCGACGCGAAGGAGCTAGTCCGTGGCACCGCCGCGTCCAACGCCTGGCGCCGGCCCGGCGTGGAAGCGAAGCTGGCCGCCTCGGAGCACCGCTGGGTGCGCGCGGTCCTCGCGCACACCTACGCCCGCGACCCCGGGCGGTCGCTGCGGCGCGAGACGCAGCACGTGCTCGCGCACGACTCGTTCCGGGAGGTCCGCGTCCGGACCGCCGAGACGACGTCGTGGCGCGACCTGTTCGACCTGCTGCTCGCCGACGCCGAACCGTTCGTGCGGAGCGCGTGCGCCGGGAATCCTCGGGCCACGCGTGACGACGTCGAGCGCCTGCTGGGCGACCGCTCGGCAACGGTACGGACCGCCGCCGCGGATCGCGCGCCGAACCTCCGCTTCCCCGACCGGGAGCAGACGATCCGGGCCGCTCGCGACCGGTCGCGCTTCGTGCGGTCGGTCGCGCTGGACCGCGGCGTGGCGTGGCCCGAGGTGACCCGCCTGCTCGTCGACGACCCCGACGAGCTGGTCCGTCGGGCCGCTCGCGAGGTCGTCGAGGGCGGCCCGGACGTCGCGGCGCGGGTCGAGCGGTTCCGGCGCGCCGAGGGGCTGCGGCCGGCGCAACCGACGTTCGACGGCTGAGGCGTCCGACGCGCCACCGCGCGCGCTCGGCTCAGCGCGTCGTGTGGGCGCGGCCGTTCGCGTGGACGGTCCGGCCCGTGGCGTGACGCGCGCCTTCCCTCGACGTCGCGCGGTGCCACACACATCACTGCGATGCCGCGGGGGCGGAGTCGCCGCCCTGGCGAGCGCCCGGGGCCGCGCGGCAGGCGTCAGCGGTCGAGCAGCGTCTTCGCGGCGTCCCGGTGCTCGATGCCTGCGTCCAGGTAGACCGGTCCCTCGACCACGTAGCCGACGCGCTCGTAGAAGCCCGCGGCCTGCACCTGAGCGCTCAGGACGACCTTGCAGCGACCGGCGTCGGCGTGCTCGGCGAGGGCCACGGCCTCGAGCTCGCGCATGAGCAGAGCGCCGAGCCCCGTCCCGCGCCAGGCGGCGTCGACCGCGACCCGGCCGACGTGCACCTCGCCGGGGTGCGCGGGGTCGGTGAGCAGCCGGCCCGTCGCGACGACGGCGCCGTCGTGGTCGCGCAGGACCAGGTGGGTGGTGGTCGGGTCGGTGTCGAGCGCGTCGACTTCCTCGTCGGCCGGCACCCCCTGCTCCTCGACGAACACGCGGATGCGCAGCGCCTGCGCCTCCGCGAGCTGCGCCGGGGACCGGACCCGCTCGACCGTCACGTGCTGGGCCGCGGGCCCCTCGGGCATCTTCATGCGTGTTCCTCCGTCAGCGGCCTGCGTCGGCGCCGCGCACGACCTCGAGCGCGTGCTGCAGGTCGTCAGGGTAGTCGCTCGTGACCTCGAGCCACTCGCCCGTGCCGGGGTGCTCGAACCCGAGCCGGACGGCGTGCAGCCACTGGCGCGAGAGCCCGACGCGCGCGGCGAGGCGCGGGTCGGCCCCGTAGGTGAGGTCGCCGACGAGCGGATGCCGCACCGCCTGGAAGTGCACGCGGATCTGGTGGGTGCGACCGGTCTCGAGATGGACCTCGACGAGCGACGCCGACGGCACCATCTCGAGGACCTCGTAGTGCGTGACCGACGGCTTGCCGTCCGCGGTCACCGCGAACTTGTAGTCGGCGCCCGGGTGCCGGCCGATCGGCGCGTCGATCGTGCCCGTGGTCGGCTCGGGGTGGCCCTGGGCGAGCGCGTGGTACACCTTCTCCACCGTGCGCTCCTTGAACGCCCGCTTGAGCAGCGTGTACGCGCGCTCGCTCTTCGCGACGACCATGAGCCCGCTCGTGCCGACGTCGAGCCGGTGCACGATGCCCTGCCGCTCGGCCGCGCCCGACGTCGAGATCCGGTACCCGGCCGCGGCCAGCGCCCCGACGACGGTCGGGCCGGTCCAGCCCGGCGACGGGTGGGCCGCGACGCCGACGGGCTTGTCCACGACCACGACGTCGTCGTCCTCGTAGGCGATCCGCATGCCCGGGACGGGCTCGGCGACGACCGCCACCTCGTCCCGGTCCTCGTCGGGCAGCTCGACGTCCAGCCACGCGCCCGCGCGCAGGCGGTCCGACTTGCCGAGCGGGGCGCCGTCCTGCAGGACGCCGCCCGCTTCCGCGGCCTCCGCCGCGCGCGTGCGCGACAGGCCGAGCATGCGCGCGAGGGCCGCGTCGACGCGCTCGCCGGCCAGCTTGTCCGGGACGGGGAAGCTGCGGCTGGCCACGCTCAGCGCCCCTCGGTGCTCTCGGCGCCCGGCTCCTCGTGGCGCGGGGCGGGTGCGGCCTCGTCCGAGATCGGCTTGCCGTCCATGCCGATGCCTCGGAGCGCCAGCAGCGCGATGAGCACGGCCGCGACCACGATCGCGATGTCAGCGACGTTGCCGACGAACCAGTCGCCGTAGCCGATGAAGTCGACGACGTAGCCGCGCGCGACGCCGGGGGCCCGGAGCAGACGGTCGGCGAGGTTCCCGACGGCGCCGCCGAGCAGGAGCCCGAGCGCCACGGCCCAACCGGTGGACCGCAGCCGGCGCAGCGACCGGACGATGAAGACCACCACGACCACGATGATGATGGTGAGCAGCCACGTCATGCCGGTCGCGATCGACAGCGCCGCACCCGGGTTGTAGACGAGCCGCAGGTGGAAGAACCCGCCCGGGACGTCGATCACCTTGCCGTCGCGCAGCGCGTGCTGCGCCCATGCCTTGGTCACCTGGTCGAGGAGCAGGACGACCGCGGCGATCGCCGCGAGGAGGATCACGAGGCGGCGGCTGGGCCGGGTCGGGCCCGCGTGCTCCGCGGTGTGCGCAGCGGCGGTCCCGTCGTGCGGATCGGGGGCGGGCACGTGCTCGGGCTCGCGGTCGTCGGAGGTGGACCGCTCGGGTGGCATGCTCATCGCCGCACAGTGTCTCACGCAGGACGCGGCGCCCACCGCAGTGCTGCGGTGGGCGCCGCGTCCGGCGCGTGACCCGTCCGGGCTAGCGACGCTCCTCGCGCTGCTTGCAGTCGATGCAGAGCGTCGCGCGCGGGAACGCCTGGAGCCGAGCCTTGCCGATCGCCTTCCCGCACGACTCGCACACGCCGTACGTCCCCGCCGCGATGCGGTCGAGCGCCCGCGAGTTCTGCGCCAGCAGGTCGCGGGTGTTGTTGACGAGCGTGAGCTCCTGGTCGCGCTCCAGCGCGCTCGAGCCCGAGTCCGCCTGGTCGTCCCCCGACCCCTCGCCCGAGTCCCGCAGCAGGGCCGACAGCTCCTGGTCTGCGGCGGCGAACTCGACCTGCAGCCGGGCGTTCTCCTCGATGAGGCCGTGAGCGAGCTCCTCGACCTCTTCCACGGTCCACGGCTCCTCGCCGTCACGGACCGGGAACGACTTGACGTCCCGGACGAGGTGGGGGAACTGCTTGCGGGTCGCGGCGCGTACCGCCACGTCACGCTTGGCCATCATGAACCTCCCTCGTTCGGATTCACGCGAGGGTAGACGCCCTCGCGAGGTTCCACAACACACCACGCCGCGCGGTTGCGCGCGTCGAACGACCGCTCGACCTGCGACGTCACGCATGAGACAGCACGAGCCGCCATCCGCCCGGGGGCGGATGACGGCTCGGCGGCCGGGCGTGCCGGCCAGTGCCTCGCGCTGCCCGTACTGCCCGCGCGGCTCAGATGCCCGCGGTGATGTCCGAGGAGGACCCGCCGCGCGCGGGCAGCGCGCTGCCCCGGGCGTCGATGTCCCCGAGGAGGTTCTGCAGGTAGCTCTTGAGCCGGGTGCGGTAGTCACGCTCGAAGATCCGCAGCTCGTCGATCTTGCGCTCGAGGAGCGAACGCTCCTGCTCGAGCTGCGAGAGCGTGCGCTGCGACTGGTTCTCCGCCTCGCGGACGATGCGGGTGCTCTCCTCCTGCGCCTCCGCGAGGAGCCGCTCGCCCTCGGCCTTGCCGGCGTTGACGTAGTCGTCGTGCACCTTCTGGGCCAGCTGCAGCATGCCGGTCGCCGACGCGGGCTCCGCGGGCTGCTGCTGATCGGGCACGGCCACCGGCTCGGGCTGCTGCTCGGGCACCGCGACGGGCTCGGGCTGGAACGCCGTCTGGGCGGCGTCGGCCCGGCTCAGCTCGGCGATACGACGCTCCGCGGCGGCCAGCTTGGCCTTCACGGACTCGTTCTCCTCCTGGACGGAGTTGAGGGTCCGGACGACCTCGTCGAGGAAGTCGTCGACCTCCTCGATGTCGTAGCCCTCCTTGAACTTCACGGTCGAGAAGGTCTTGCTGAGGATGTCCTCGGCAGTCAGCAGTGCCATCGCGTCACCTCGGTGAGATAGGGCAGTCGGGCAAGGTCGTGCCGTCCACGGTAGCCGAGTCGGGCCGGGAACCGCCAAAGTGGCGGGACGTGACGCTCACGGCGCACCCCCGACGGGCGGCGTCAGCGGCCGAGGCTCGTGAAGAGCCGCCACAGGAACGACACGACGAAGAACAGGATGATGTAGCCGAGGTCGAGCTGGACGGAGCCCAGCCGGATCGGCGGGATGATGCGGCGCAGGAGCCGCAGCGGCGGGTCCGTGACCGTGTACACGGCCTCGGCCACGACGAGCACGACGCCGCGCGGCCGCCAGTCCCGAGCGAACACCTGGACCCAGTCGAGGATCAGGCGGCCGATCAGGAGCAGCAGGTAGACGAACAGCAGGATGCCGATGACGGAGAAGATCACCACGGGTGAACTGTGCCATCTCCCGGGCGCTCCGTGCGCGCGACAGCCGGGCGCGGACGCGCTGACGACGGCGCGTCACGCAGGACGCGCCGCCGTGCGGTGGTGCTCACGCGGTCAGCTCTGGTTGTAGATGCCGCTGCGCGGCTGGCCAGCGGCCGCGCGCTCCTCGCCCGTGACCTCGACGTGCTCGGGCGACAGGAGGAAGACCTTGTTCGTCACGCGTTCGATCGCGCCGTGCAGCCCGAACGTCAGCCCGGCGGCGAAGTCGACGAGCCGCTTGGCGTCCGCGTCGTCCATGTCCGAGAGGTTGATGATCACGGGGGTGCCGGCGCGGAACGCGTCACCGATGACCAGTGCGTCGTTGTACGAGCGCGGGTGCACCGTGACGATGCGGCGCAGGTCGACGCTCTGGGACGTCTGCGGCCGCGACTCGCGGACCTCGCGCACCGGCGAGTACGCGGGTGCCCGTCCGATCGGGGTCACGGGTGCGAAGTCCTCCCCCACGCCGCCGTCGGCGTCGTCGTAGTCGTCCATGTACTCCTGCTCCTCGGCCTCGCCGCGGTCGTCGGCGAGCCCCAGGTACAGCATGGTCTTGCGCAGCGTTCCAGCCATCGCCTGTGCTCCTCCCCCGGTCGAACGACCGTCGTGTGATTCACGCTAGCCCAGCCGGTCCGGGTCACCGTGCGACACGCCCGGCGTGTCGGCAGGCTCATCCGGTCACCCGTGCCCCGTCTCGGTCGCGGTTTCTGCCTCTCCCCGGTGCACGACGACGCCCGCGAACCGCCCCGTGGGCCTCTCGCGCCCGTCGCGCCGGTGGGAGAAGAAGCGCTCGTCCTCGAGCGTGCAGACCCCGAGGAGCTCCACGTGCTGCACGCCCGCGGCGGCAAGCTGGGCGGCGACCCCGGCGCTCAGGTCGAGCGACGGCGTCCCCTCCCGGGTCAGCGCCCAGGTCTCGGGGACCAGCCCCGCCACCTCGGCTCGCATGGCGTCGGGGACCTCGTAGCAGGCGCCGCACACGCTCGGCCCGACGACGGCCCGCAGCTCGGCGCGGCGGGCGCCGAGGCCCTCGAGCGCGTCGACGGCGGCGCCGACCACGTCCTGCTCGACGCCGTGGCGTCCTGCGTGCACCGCGCCGACGAGCCCGCGTCCCGGGTCCGCGAGCAGCACGGGCACGCAGTCCGCGACGAGGACGCCGAGCGCGTGGCCGCTCGTCGCGACGAGCGCGTCCGCCTCGCCGAGCGTGTCGGGCGGGGTCGCGCCGGGCTCGAGGTCGGCCGCGACGATCACCGCGTGACCGTGCACCTGCGTCATGAAGCTCACGGGCGAGCCGACGGTCGCCGAGACCGCCGCGCGGTTCGCGCGGACCCGGTCCGGGTCGTCGCCGACGCCCAGCCCCAGGTCGAGGCTCGTCCACGGAGCCGGCGAGACACCGCCCGCCCGCGTGGTGAAGGCGGCGCGCACCCCGGGGCCGAGGTCGACCTCGAGCAGCGGCACGGGCGGCGGGGCCGGACGTGCGCTTCCCGCGCCGTCCGCCCCACCGCCCGTCGGCGGCCGCTCCGCCACTACTTGAGGAAGTCCGGGACGTCCAGCTCGTCGACGGCCCGACGCAGCGGCTCCTCCTCGACGAGGCGCGGCACCGAGACCGGCGAGCTCGCCGAGGAGGCCTCGGTCTCGACGATCACCGCGGCGTCGTCGTCGGCGTCGTCCGCGTCGAGCGGCACGAGCGGGCGGACACCCGTGCTCGCGACCGGCTGCGGCGCGACCGGGCGCGGCGCCGGGGCGACCGCGGGAGCCGGGTTGGCGGCCGCCGGCACGCCGCCCGTCGGACCCGCCGCCCCGAGGACCGGCACGGACGGGACCTGCGGGACCGACCCGGAGACCGCGCCCTGGATCTGGCCGAGCCCCTGGCCCTCCTTGCGGGTCTGGGGTCCGCCGCCGTCGAACCCGGCCGCGATGACCGTGACGCGGACCTCGTCGCCGAGGGCGTCGTCGATGACGGCACCGAAGATGATGTTGGCCTCGGGGTGCGCCGCCTCGTGGACCAGGCGCGCAGCCTCGTTGATCTCGAACAGACCGAGGTCCGAGCCACCCTGGATCGACAGCAGCACGCCGTGCGCGCCGTCGATGCTGGCCTCGAGCAGCGGCGAGGAGATCGCGAACTCCGCGGCCTGGACCGCGCGGTCCTCGCCCCGGGCCGAGCCGATGCCCATGAGCGCGCTGCCCGCGCCCTGCATGACCGACTTCACGTCGGCGAAGTCGAGGTTGATGAGGCCCGGCGTGGTGATGAGGTCGGTGATGCCCTGGACACCGGAGAGCAGCACCTGGTCGGCCGAGTGGAACGCCTGCAGCGCGGTGACGGCGCGGTCCGACATCGACAGCAGCCGGTCGTTGGGGATGACGATGAGGGTGTCGACCTCGTTCCGGAGCGTGTCGATGCCCTGGTCCGCCTGGACCGAGCGACGACGACCCTCGAACGTGAACGGGCGGGTCACCACGCCGACGGTCAGCGCGCCCAGGGAGCGCGCGATCCGCGCGACGACGGGCGCGCCGCCCGTGCCGGTGCCGCCGCCCTCGCCGGCGGTGACGAAGACCATGTCGGCGCCCCGCAGGACGTCCTCGATCTCGTCCTGGTGGTCCTCGGCAGCCTTGCGCCCGACCTCGGGGTCGGCGCCGGCACCGAGGCCGCGCGTGAGCTCGCGCCCGACGTCGAGCTTGACGTCGGCGTCCGACATGAGCAGGGCCTGCGCGTCGGTGTTGATCGCGATGAACTCGACACCCTTGAGACCGACCTCGATCATCCGGTTCACGGCGTTGACGCCGCCACCGCCGATGCCGACCACCTTGATGACTGCCAGGTAGTTCTGCGGAGTTGCCACGGTGTGCCTCTCGATCCTTGCGTGTGGTGTCGTGCGGTCGCTGCTCCCGCGCCGTGGCCCGGGTCTCAACCTTCACCCTCAAGTTGAGGGTTAGAGTTATGTCATCCTCGTCTTGCTGCGAACGTAGGGGGCGCGGACGGACTCGGCAACGACCCGCCCGCGCGTGTCGCGAGATCGGACCCGAACCGCCCGCCCTGCACCGCGCGCGGCCGTCACCGGGTGACCGGCAGCGTCGGCGCCGAGACGTCGAAGACGCTCGCGTGCTTGGTCTGCTTCGCCGACCGGAGCGCCTCCAGGACGCGCACCTTGAGCGCCGAGTCCTGGGAGCTCCCCCAGACGACCCGGACCCCCTTGCGCAGCGTCAGCTCGACCGTGTCCTGCGTCGACGCCTGCGCCGCGGTGACCTGCGTGCCGAGGGCGTCCGGCAGCCCTCCGAGCACGGCCAGGACCGCGTCGAGCGCGTGGTGGTCGGCGGCGTCGAGCGGGACGGTCACCACCGGGACGCCCTTCGGGGCCGAGCCCACGGTCGCCACGCGGACGCCGTCGGCGTCGAGGAGTGCGAACCGCCCCTGGTCGGGGACGGCCGCGACCGGCTCGCGCGGCGTCACCCGGACCGTCAGACCGTGCGGCCAGTCGCGCACGATCGACACGTCCTTGACGCCTCGGACGTCGAGCATGCGGGTGCGCAGCGAGACCGTGTCCAGCCGCGGCAGCGGGACGCCGTCCGCGCCGGCCGCGATGTGCTCCACCTCAGCGGTGTCGACGAGACTGCCCGCACCGACGACGCGCACGTCCTCCGCCCGGGTCGCGAGGACCGGCGAGAAGAACGCCAGCCACACGAGCGCACCGACGGCCGCGAGAACGGCCAGCGTCCATGCGAGCCGGCGCCACCGCCGGTGGCGGCGCATCGCGGCGCGCTCGGCGAGGCGGTCGACCATGCCGGTCGAGACGACCGAGCCGCGGGCCGCCACCACGGGGACGGGGACGCTCGCCGGACCCCGCCGCACCGGCACCGAGCCGGTCCGCGGCTCGGTGCGCGGGACCTGCGAGGTCGGCGCCGTCGGAGGCGCGCTGCGCGGCGCGTCGTCCCGCGCCGCCGGCTCGACCGGCCCCGCGCCCGCGCTCGCGCTCGCGGGACGGTCGCGGTCCCGCAGCGGCGCGGGCCGAGGGCGGGACGGTCGGGACGGCGGACGCGACGGCACGGGCCTACTCCCCCGCCCGGACGCGCAGCGCGTCGAGGACGACGTCGCCCAGCTCCGTGACGTCGCCCGCGCCGACGGTCAGCAGGAGGTCGCCGGGGCGCGCGAGGTCCGCCGCGACCCTCGCCGCCTCGAGGCGGTCCTCGACCGCGTGCGCCGCAGCGCCCGACGCGGTCGCCGCGAGCAGGTCGGTGACGGTGCGCGCGGTCGTGCTCGGGTCCGGGTCCTCGCGCGCGGCGTAGACCCCCGTGACGACGACCTCGTCCGCGAGCGCGAGCGCATCGGCGAAGGCCCGCGCGAACGTCCGGGTCCGCGAGTACAGGTGCGGCTGGAACAGCACGACGAGCCGCCCGTCCCCCGCGACGCCCCGCGCGGCGGTCAGGAGCGCGGTGATCTCCGTCGGGTGGTGCGCGTAGTCGTCGACGACGCGCACGCCGTCGGCCTCGCCGCGCGCCTCGAACCGCCGGCCCGTCCCGCGGAACGCCGCGGCGGCCCGGGCGGAGGGGACGAACGGCGCACCCAGCGCGACGCACGCGAGGACGGCGCCGGCAGCGTTCAGCAGGTTGTGGGCGCCGGGCACGCGCAGCACCAGCGGAGCGGTCGTCTCCGCCGCCACCACGGCCTGCCCGCCGAGCCCCGGGGTCGCGGCCCGGAGGACGGCGCTCGCGCCGTCGCCCGTCCGCACGCTCTCGACGACGAGGTCGCTCGCCGGGTCGGTGCCGTACGTCCAGACCGTCCCGCCCGCCTCCCGGTGGCGCGCGGCGAGCGCCGCGGAGCCTGGGTCGTCGGCGCACGCCACGAGAGCGCCTCCCTCGACGACCCGTCCCGCGAACGCCACGAACGCGGCGTCGAACGCCTCGCGCGTGCCGTAGTGGTCGAGGTGGTCGGGCTCGACGTTGGTCACGAGCGCCACGACCGGCGCGTACGCGAGGAACGAGCCGTCCGACTCGTCGGCCTCGGCGACGAGCACGTCGCCGCCGCCCAGGTGGCCGCCGGGCAGCGTGCCGTCGTCGGTCAGGACGCTGCCCCCGACCGCGAACGACGGGTCCTCGCCGAGCTCGCGGAGGATCGTGGCGACCATCGCCGACGTCGTGGTCTTGCCGTGCGCGCCCGCGACCGCGACGCCGCGCCGCCCGACCATGAGAGCGGCGAGCGCCTGGGAGCGGTGCAGCACGCGCAGCCCCCGCGCCCGCGCCTCGACGAGCTCGGGGTTGTCGTCGCGGACCGCGCTCGACAGGACCACGGTCGTCGCGCCGCCGACGGCCGCCGCGTCGTGCCCCACCGTGACCGGGACCCCGGCCTCGCGGAGCCGGGCCACGACGTCGCTGTCGCGCGCGTCCGATCCCTGCACCGGCACGCCCCGCGCCGCGAGGAGCTCCGCGACGACCGACATGCCCGCGCCACCGATGCCGACCAGGTGGGTGCGCCCCAGGTCCGCGAGGTCCGGGGTCGCGTCGTAGCGGTCGGCGCCGCTCACGCCGTCGCCCCCGCCCCGGCGCCCCGCGCGGCCTTCTCCACGAGGTCGGCCACGCGGGCGGCGCCGTCGCGCACGCCCGCGGTCGCGGCGGCCTGTGCCATCGCGCCGAGGCGCGCGCGGTCGCCGAGCAGGCCCGGGACCTCCCGCGCGACCCAGGCGGGCGTCAGCTCCCCGTCGGCCACCAGGAGGCCGCCGCCCGCGTCGACGACGGGTGCCGCGTTGAGCCGCTGCTCGCCGTTGCCGATGGGGAGCGGCACGTACACGGCCGGGATCCCGAGGGCCGCGAGCTCGCTCACGCTCCCCGCGCCCGACCGGCACAGGACGAGGTCCGCGACCGCGTAGGCCAGGTGCATGTCGGCCAGGTACTCGAGGGCGTGGTACCGCTCGGTCCCGGCAAGACCGGCCAGGGCACCGAGGACCGGCTCCGACTTGCCCGTGCCCGTGAGGTGGAGCACCTGGACGCCGCCCGCGAGCAGCTCGCGGGCGGCACCGGAGACCGCGGTGTTGAGGCTCTGCGCGCCGAGCGAGCCGCCCGTCACGAGGAGCGTCGGCAGCGCCGGGTCGAGCCCGAGCGCGGCGGCGGCGGCCGCCCGGGTGCCCGCCGGGTCGTGGGCGAGCCGCTCGACGAGCTCGGCGACCTCGTGGCGCAGCGGCAGGCCCGTCACGACCGCGCCCGCGAGAGGCGTGCCCGGGAAGGTCGCGCCGACCTGCGCGGCCCACCGCGCGCCCAGCTTGTTGGCCAGGCCCGGGCGGGCGTTCTGCTCGTGCACGACGACCGGCACGCCGCGGCGGCGCGCGGCGAGGTACGCGGGCGTCGAGACGTACCCGCCGAAGCCCACGACGGCCTGCGCGCCGATCCGGTCGATGGCGTCGCCCGCCGCGTCGACCGCGGCCTTGAGCCGGCCCGGGAGCCGTGCCCACTCGCCGGACGGCCGCCGCGGCAGCGGCACGCGCGGGAGGAACTCCAGCGGGTAGCCGCGCTCCGGCACGAGCCGCGCCTCGAGGCCCTCGCGGGTGCCGAGCGCGACGATGCTCGCGGACGGGTTGCGGCGGCGCAGCTCGTCGGCGACCGACAGCAGCGGGTTGACGTGGCCGGCCGTGCCGCCGCCCGCGAGGACGACGGCCTGGACCGGTGAGGAGGTGATGACCACGAGCTGAGGACCTGGTACTTCCTGGTTCGGGCCCGGCGGGCCGGTTCGTGCGGGGAGGGCGGCGCGCCGCCGGCTAGCGCACCGGGCGCTCGCGCCCGCGGTGCGCCTTTCGTCCTGACTGAGACTTTCCGCCTGATCGTACGGGGCCGCGGGGGCTCCTCCGGCCCGCGCCCGCGACGACGCCGAGCGTCCGGCGCGCGATCGAGGGGCGCGCGGCGAGCGCGTCCGCCGCCCCCGGCTCGGTCCGGGCGAGCGAGAGGAGGATGCCCATCGCGACGAGCGTCGTGACGAGCGCCGAGCCGCCCGCCGAGATGAGCGGGAGCGGGACGCCGATGACGGGGATCCAGCCGATCACGACGCCGACGTTCACGAGCGCCTGCCCGACGATCCAGCACCCGATCGCCGCGGCGGCCACCTTCGCGAACGGGTCGTCGTGGCGGCGGACGATCCGGTAGCACGCATATCCCAGGAGCCCGATCAGCGCGAGCACGAGCCCGGCCCCGAGCAGCCCGAGCTCCTCGCCGATCACCGCGAAGATGAAGTCGTTCGACGCCGCCGGCAGGTAGCCCCACGCCTGCCGGCTGGCACCGAGCCCGACGCCCGTCAGCCCACCCGAGCCCAGGGCCTGCATCCCGTGCAAGAGCTGGTAGCAGACGCCCTGGGCGGTCGTACCGTCGGGGTCGCAACCCTGCACGAGCGCGGCGATACGGTTGGCCCGGTTGCCGCTCGACTGGCCCGTGACGAAGATCTGCCAGACCCCGAGCCCGCCGACGACGGCACCCGTCACGAGGAGGCGCAGCGGGACGCCCGCGACGAAGAACGCGCCGGCGACGAGCATGATGACGATGAGCGCCGTCCCGAGGTCCTTGCCGACCAGGACGAGCGCGATCACGAGGAGCGCGCCCGGCACCGCGGGGATCACCGCGTGCCGCACCTGCCCGAGCAGGCGCTGCTTGCGCCCGAGGACGGTCGCGAGCCAGACGACGAGAGCGAGCTTCGCGATCTCGGCGGGCTGGAAGCGGACGGGGCCGACGTTGACCCAGGACCGGTTGCCGCCCACCTCGTCGGCGAGGCCGGGCACGAACACGAGGCACTGCAGCGCCATCGCCCCGATCAGCCCGACCCAGGCGAAGCGCTTGTAGATCCGCACCGGCACCCGCGCCGCGACCAGCATGAGCGGGATCCCGATGAGCGCGTACTGGGCTTGCTGCAGGAACACGCCGAACGGCGACTCGCCCTTGGCGATCTGCGTGACCGCCGAGCTCGACAGCACCATCACGAGACCGATGGCCAGCAGCGTCGCCGTGACGCCGGCCACGAGGTAGTACGTCGCGAGCGGACTGTCCCACACCGTCGCGAGGGTCGAGCGCTTCGGCTTCGGCTTCGCCGCGGCCTTGGCCGGCCGGTTCGCGGCCTTCGAGCCCGACGACGCGCGGGGCTTGGCGGCGGGGACCGCCTGGGCGCGGGTACCGGTCGCACGCGGTGCGCGCGTGACTCCCGGCGCTCCCGTCATGCCACCGTCCCCTCGCCCGCGGCCCCGCCGGGGGCGGGCGCGAGCGCGCGGGCGGCACCCGCGAACAGCTCTCCCCGCTCGGCGTAGGACCGGAACTGGTCCATCGACGCCGAGGCGGGCGCGAGCAGCACCGTGTCGCCCGGACGGGCGAGGGTGCGGGCAGCGGCGACGGCTCGGGTCATCACCGTCCCAGTCTCTCCGGGGTCGACGCGGACGACGGGGATCTCGGGCGCGTGTCGGGCCAGCGCGTCGGCGAGCGGCGCCCCGTCGACGCCGATCAGCACGACGCCGCGCAGCCGGTCGGACCGCCTCTCGACGAGCTCGTCGAAGGTCGCACCCTTCGCGAGGCCGCCGGCCACCCACACGACGGTGCCGGTCGCGAACGAGGCGAGCGAGGCGGCCGCGGCGTGCGCGTTCGTGGCCTTGGAGTCGTCGACGTAGGCGACGTCGTCGACGGTCGCGACGGTCTCGATCCGGTGCCCGCCCGCCCGGAACGCCCGGAGCCCGTCCCGCACCGCGCGCGCCGGCACCCCGCCGGCACGGGCGAGCGCCGCGGCCGCCAGCGCGTCGGCGACGACGTGGGGTGCGACGGTCCCGCCGGGGCCCGCAAGGTGCGCGAGATCGTCGAGCGTGCCGAGCTCGGCCGCCGACCCGTGGCGCGCCGGATCGTCGAACGGCAGGTGGAACGCGCGGTCGACGAGCACGTCCTCGACGAGGCCGAGCTGGCCCGGGGCCGGTGCACCCAGGGTGAACCCGACCGCCCGGGCACCCTCGACGACGTCCGCCTCGCGCACGAGCCGCTCGGTCCGCGGGTCGGACGCGTTGTAGACGCACGCGACCTGCGCGTGCTCGTAGATCCGGCCCTTGGCCGCCGCGTACGCGTCGAGCGAGCCGTGCCAGTCGAGGTGGTCGGGGGCGATGTTGAGCACCGCCCCGGCGAGCACCGACAGGGACTGCGTGAAGTGGAGCTGGAAGCTCGACAGCTCCACCGCGAGCACGTCGTGGCCGGGCTCGGTCGCGGCGCGCACGACCGGGTCGCCGACGTTCCCGACAGCCGGCGCGTCGAGCCCTGCCGCCGTGAGGATCGACGCGAGCATCTCGACCGTCGTGGTCTTGCCGTTGGTGCCCGTGACGGCGAGCCACGGCGCCGGGGTCCCCGCGCCGTCGCCGTGGTCACGAGGCGCGCGCAGACGCCACGCCAGCTCGACCTCGCCCCAGACGGGGATCCCGGCCTTCTCCGCGCGCACGAGCAGCGGGTGGTCCGGCCGCCAGCCGGGGCTCACGACGACGAGCTGGACGCCGTCCAGGCTCGCACCCTCCGCGTCGTGCACGTCGGCGTCGTCGGCCCGGGCGTCCACGGTCACGACGTGCGCCCCGCGCGCGGTCAGGACCTCTGCGGCTGCCCGGCCGCTCACCCCGAGCCCGGCGACGAGCACGCGCCACCCCGCGGGGTCAGGCGTCGGGTCGACCGGCGAACCGGCGTCGCCGGTCGTCACGTGACCACCCACTCGCCGTAGAACAGCCCCATCCCGAGCCCGGCGCACAGCGCGGCGATGAGCCAGAAGCGGATCACGATCGTGACCTCGCCCCAGCCGGTGAGCTCGAAGTGGTGGTGCAGGGGCGCCATCTTGAAGACGCGTCTGCCGGTCGCCTTGAAGTACCCGATCTGGATGACGTCCGACATGAGGATGATGACGAACAGGCCGCCGATGATCGCGGCGAGGATCTCGGTGCGCGACACGATCGAGATGCCGGCGAGGGCGCCGCCGAGCGCGAGGGCCCCGGTGTCGCCCATGAAGATCTTCGCGGGGCTCGCGTTCCACCAGAGGAACCCGAAGCACGCCCCCATGAGCGCCGCCGCGATGATCGCGAGGTCGCGCGGGTCGCGCACCTCGTAGCAGGCCGTCGTCGACTCGACGAACCGCTGGCAGTTCTGGTTGATCTGCCAGACGGTCACCATGAGGTAAGCGCCGAAGACGATCATCGACGCGCCCGTCGCGAGGCCGTCGAGGCCGTCCGTGAGGTTCACCGCGTTGGACCAGGCGGTCACGAGGAAGTTCGCCCAGACCACGAAGAGCACGAGGCCGAGCGCGGTGCCCGCGAACGCGAGGTCGACCGGCGTGTCGCGCAGGAACGAGATCTTGGTCGAGGCCGGCGTGAGGTCGTGCCCGTTGGGGAACTGCAGCACGAGGATCGAGAAGACGACGCCGACGACGCCCTGCCCCACCATCTTCGCGACGGGCGAGAGCCCGAGGCTGCGCTGCCGGCGGATCTTCGTGTAGTCGTCGAGGAACCCGACGAGCCCGAGCCCGCACGTGAGGAACATGACGAGCCACGCGCTCGCGCTCGGGGCGCGGTGCGTGGCGAGCGAGCCGGCGGCCCAGCCGAGCAACGCCGCCACGATGATGACGACGCCGCCCATGGTGGGCGTCCCACGCTTGGTGAGGTGCGACGTCGGCCCGTCCTGGCGGATGAACTGCCCGTAGTGGTGCTTGACGAGGAAGCGGATGAACGACCGCGTCCCGAACAGGGAGACGAGGAGCGCGACGAGCGCGGCGAGGACGATAGCGATCATGCGGGCACCTGCTCGCCCGTGAGCTCGTTCGCGAGCCGCCACAGGCCCGCCCCCTTGGACGACTTCACGAGCACCACGTCACCCTCCTTGAGCTCTTCGCGCAGCAGCGCGGCAGCCTCCTCGACGTCCGCGACGTGCACGACCTCGCTCCCCCAGGAGCCCTCGCGGCGCGCGCCGTCGACGATGCCGCCGGCACCCGCGCCTACGACCACGAGCCAGCGGATGTTGAGGCGGACGACCAGCTCGCCGAGCTCGTCGTGCACGCCGCGCGAGTCGTCACCGAGCTCGAGCATCTCGCCCAGCACCGCGACCGAGCGACGCCCGGTCTGCTTGGCCATGACGGCGAGCGCACGCAGCCCGGCACGCATCGAGTCGGGGTTGGCGTTGTAGGCGTCGTCGATGATGCGGACGCCGTCGGGGCGGTCGACCACGTGCATGCGGTGCGGGCTCGCGGGGCCGGCCTCGGACAGCACGCGCCCGACGTCCTGCGCGCTCGCGCCGAGCTGGAGAGCGCCCGCGGCCGCGGCGAGCGCGTTGGTCACGTGGTGCTCCCCCACGAGGCGCAGGTCGACGCGCAGCGGCTCGGCACCGGGCGCGTGCAGCTCGAACGACGCCCGGCCCTCGGCGTCGATGCGCACGTCGCTCGCGCGCACGTCGGCCGACGGGATCGTCCCGAACGTCACGACCGGGCCGTCCGTCAGGCGCGCCATCGCCGAGACGCGCAGGTCGTCCGCGTTGAGGACGGCGACCCCGCCCGGGCGCAGGCCCTGGACGAGCTCGCCCTTGGCGCGCTCGATGGCGTCGACCGACCCGAAGTGGCCCAGGTGCGCCGAGCCCACGACCAGCACGACCGCGAGGTCGGGCGGCGCGATCCGCGTGAGGTAGGTGAGGTTGCCCTCGTGGTCCGCGCCCATCTCGAGGACGAGGAACCGCGTGTCGCGGTCGGCCCCGAGGACGGTCAGCGGCAGCCCGATCTCGTTGTTGAACGAGCCGCGCGGCACGATCGTCGGGCCCAGCGGCGACACGAGCGCGCGGAGCAGGTCCTTGGTCGTCGTCTTGCCGACCGAACCGGTGACGGCGACCACCCGGACGTCGGCCCCCTCGCGCAGGGTCGCGAGCACGTACCGCGCGAGCTCGCCGAGCGCCGCCTGCACGTCGTCGACGACGACGCACGGCACGTCCTCGAGCTCGCGCGCCGCCAGGACGAGGGTCGCCCCGGCGTCGACCGCGGCCGCCGCGAAGTCGTGGCCGTCGACGTGCTCGCCGGGGAGCGCGACGAACAGCGACCCGGCGGTCACGTCGCGCGAGTCGATGACGACGGGTCCCGTCACGCGGGCACCGGCGAAGGCGGCGCTCACGGCTCCGCCCGTCGCTGCGGCCACCTCAGCCGCAGTCAGCTCGATCATGCGTCCTGCTCTCCTGTCGGCGCGGCGTCGTCCCCCGCAGGCCGGGTCCCGGCCTGTCGGGCGGCGAGCGCCGCGCGCGCCTCGACGCGATCATCCAACGGATGGTTCACGCCGTCGATCTCCTGCCAGATCTCGTGGCCCCGCCCCGCCACGAGCACCGTGTCGTCGTCGGCCGCGCCCAGCACGGCGTCACGGATCGCGTCCGCACGCGGGGCCACCTCGACGATCGTCACGGTTCGGCCGCCTCCGGCGGCCGGGTCGGCACCCGCCTGCGCGTCGAGCGCGGCTCGGGCACCGTCGAGGACCGCGGAACGGATCGTCGCCTGGTCCTCGCCGTGCGGGTCGTCGTCCGTCACGACGACGACGTCCGCACGCTCGACGGCAACCCTACCCATGGTCGGCCGCTTGCCCGTGTCGCGCTCCCCGGTCGCGCCGAACACGACGACGAGCCGGCCGGTCGTCGTCGGGCGCAGGGCGTCGAGAGCGAGCGCGAGCGCGTCGGGGTTGTGCGCGAAGTCCACGACGACCCGCGGCCCGGCACCGCTCGAGACCGTCTCCATGCGCCCGGGGACGGCCGGAGCCACGCCGCCGGCGCGCTCGAGCGCCGCGTCCACCGTGCCCACGTCCACCCCGGACTCGACGACCATCGCGAGAGCGAGGGCGACGTTGGCGACGTTGAACGGGCCGGGCAGCGTCGTGCGGGCCGCGAGCCGGCGCCCGTCGTCGTGCACCAGGACGAGCTCCTGGCCGTCTGCGGCCTGCGTCACGTCGCCGACCGTCCAGCCCGTGCCAGGCGCGTGTGCGCCCGGGAGCCGCAGCGGGACGACGGGCACGGTCGCGTGGTCGAGCAGGCGCAGCGCCCACGCCCGGCCCGCGCCGTCCGCGGGGACCACGACGACCCCGCGCCGGGCGTGCGCCGGGGTGAAGAGCGTCGCCTTGGCCTCGAAGTAGGCCTCGAGCGTGCCGTGGAAGTCGAGGTGGTCCTGGCTGAGGTTGGTGAAGCCGGCGACGTCGTAGACGACCGGGTCGACGCGGTGCAGCGCGAGCGCGTGCGACGAGACCTCCATCGCGAGGGCGTCCACGCCGTCCTCGACCATGGTCGCGAGCATCGCCTGGAGGTCGGCCGCCTCGGGCGTCGTGAGCGCGCTCGGGACGACGCGGCCTGCCGCCCGGATCTCCACGGTGCCCACGAGACCCGTCGTGCGGCCGAGCGCCGCGAGCACGGCGTCGAGGGCGTAGGTGGTGGTCGTCTTGCCGTTGGTGCCCGTCACGGCGAACGTCGCGAGGCGTGCGGTGGGCTCCCCGTAGGCGCGCGCCGCGAGCGCCCCGAGGACCGCGCGAGGTTCGGCGACGACCACGACGGGCACCGTGAGGCCGGTCCCGGCCAGGAGCGTCGCCCCCTCCGCGTCCGTGACGACCGCGACCGCGCCCGCGGCCACGGCGCCCGGCGCGAAGCGTGCCCCGTGCACGTGCGCGCCGGGCAGCGCCACGAACACGTCGCCGGGCGCCACCGTCCGGTTGTCGGCACCGACGCCCGTCACCACGACGTCCCCGCCGGCGGCGTCCACGGCCGGAACAGCATCCGTCAGACCCTCGAGCAGCCGGGCCAGCGGGAGCCGTGCGGACGTGCGGGGGCGCAGGCGAGGAGCGGGGGACGTCACGGGAAGAAACCTATCGTGCGGCTGGGTGGCGTCCGGGTGGAGGGCCGCCCTCACCACGTCGCCTTGTAGGGCTTCGCGGCGCCCGAGCTCGGCGCGACACCGAGGTCGTGGAGCCCGAAGCCCATGACCTTGCTGAACACCGGCGCGGCGGTCTCGCCTCCGTAGATCGACGTCTTCGGGTCCTTGAGGAACACCCCGACGGTCAGGCGCGGGTGGTCGGCCGGGGCGAAGCCCACGAACGACGACACGATCGACGAGAGGTTGCCGTTCGCGTCCGCGGCCTCGGCGGTGCCCGTCTTGCCCGCGACCTGGTAGCCCGGCACCGCGGCCTTGGCACCCGTGCCGTCGTCGCCCTTCACGACGCCCTCGAGCATCCGGGTGAGCTGCTTGGCCGTCTTCTCCGAGACGACGCGCTCGCCGTCGGCCAGGTTCGCCGGCGTGACCGTGCCGTCGGAGGCCGTCGTGGACCCGACGACGTGGGCCGGGGCGCGCACGCCGCCGTTCGCGATCGTCGAGTACACGCCGGCGGCCTGGACCGCGTTCACCGTGAGGCCCTGTCCGAACTTCACCGTGTACTTGGTGCGCCCGTCCCAGTCCTGCGGCTGGCGGAGGATGCCCGCCGACTCGCCCGGCAGCCCGAGACCCGTCTTCTGGCCGAGCCCGAACGCGCGCATGGTGTCGTACTGGGTCTGGTCCGTGAGCTTCGACCCGGCCTGGACGGTGCCCGAGTTGGAGGACTCGGCGAGGATCCCGGCGAGCGTGAGCTTCTCGACGCCGTGCTGGTGGGAGTCGTGGAAGGTCTGCCCGTTGGGCGTCTGGTACGTGTACCCGACCTCGAACCGCGAGGTCGGCGTCGCCAGCCCCGACTCGAGCAGCCCGGCCATCGTGATGATCTTGCCCGTCGACCCGGGCTCGAACGTGCCCTCGACCGCGACCGAGCCGCGCTTCGAGACCGGCACCGACGAGTCGTTCGGGTCGGCCGTCCCGGAGTTCGCGAGCGCGTAGAGCGCGCCGGTCTTGACGTCCTGCACGACGACGATCGCCCAGGTGGCGCCGGTGTCCTTCTTCGCCTTGTCCGCGGCGTCCTGGGCGTACCACTGGATGTCCTGGTCGATCGTCAGGGCGACGTCGGAACCGGGGACGGCGGCCTTGTCGTCGTCGGTGCCCGTGGGGATGCGCTGGCCGTTGACGCCCTGCTCGAACGTCTCCTGGCCGGGCGTCCCGGCGAGCTGCCCGTCGAGGACCTTCTCGAGCCCGCCGGCGCCCTGCTGGGACGCGTCGACGTACCCGAGCAGGTTCCCGGCCGTGGCGCCGGCGGGGTAGACGCGCTCCGACGTCTGCTGGGAGAACACGCCCGTGATCCCGAGCGCCTCGATCGCGCGCCACGTCTCGGGCAGCAGGTCCTTGGCGAGGACCTTGTACTGCAGGAGCTTCCCCTTCGACGACGCGTTGAGCGCCGCCCCGAGCGTGCTGGCGTCCTGGTGGACCAGGGGCGCGATGAGCTTGGCCGCCGCGACCGCGCCGGTGCCCAGCTCGCCCGTCCCGCGGTACGCCGCGACCTGGGCGTCCGACGGGACGAACGTCGCGACGTTCTTCGGGTTCGCGATCAGCGTGTACCGCGCCTGGCTGGTCGCGAGGACGACGCCGTTGCGGTCGGTGATCTCGCCCCGCGCGGCAGGGAGCTCGGTCGTCGTGAGCCGGTCGCTGTGCCCGCGGGCCGCGATCGCGGGCCCGTCGTAGAGCTGGACGTACGCGAGCCGCAGGAGGAACGCGACGAGCACGAGCGCGACGAGCACGGCGACCCAGCGCAGCCGGACCTCGGGCCGGCCCGCCTTCCGGAAGCGCGACGGCCGCGGCGCGGGGCGGCGCGCCGCAGGGGCCGGGCGTCGCGGCGCCGCCGTCGTCCGCGGCGGGTTGGCGTTGCCCTTGGTGCGCGCGACGTCCTTCGCGGGCTGCCCGCCGGACCCCGTGCGCGTGGTGGTGGACCGTCCGCCCGCCCGGCCCGACGTCGTCCGGCGCGAAGCGGCCTGGCCGGACGGCGCCGCGCCCGACCGGGTGGTCGTCGCCTGCCGCGTCGTGCGAGGCGTCGCCGCGGAGGGTCGCTCGGCGGGCCGAGAAGCACCGCTGCCGGTGCGTGGGGTCGTCCGAGGCGCACGTGCCCCGGACCCCGTGCCGCGGTCCGCCGAGCCCGGGCTCATCCCTTGGCCCCTGCCGCCTCGGGCGTCGCGATCACCTTGCCGTCCGACAGCCGCAGGAAGCCCTGGCCGGTGCTCGGCACCATCCCGAGCGAGCGGGCCGTGCGTGCGAGCGCGCCCGGTGCGGAGGCCGCGTCGAGCTGGGACGTGAGATCCTGGACGTCCTGCGCGGTCTGGGAGACCTGGGCGTTGAGCGCGTTGCGCTCGAACGAGTCACGGGCCATCTGGATGTTCAGCAGGAGCGCCGTCACGAGGGCGCCCGCGACGATCGCGACGCACAGCGCCACGAACGGCACGCGCGAGCGCCCTGTCGCGGGGGCGCGGACGACGCGCAGCCGCGGCCGCGGGGCGTCGGCGGCGCGCGGTGCGCCGCCCTTCGGGTCGGTGGCGGGCTCGAACTGGCGCAGCACGCGCGCCGTCGCGCCGGCGGACGCGGTCATGGGCGTGCCTCCTGAGGACGGTGGGACGAAGAGGGACGGCCGCCCGCGGGACGGGAGGCCGCGGGACGACGCGGGGCGCTCTCCTGCGCCGCGATCTCGCGCAGGACGTGGTCGGGGGTGGGGCGCAGGCGCTCGGCAGCCCGCAGGCGTACCGACGCGGAGCGCGGGTTGCGCTCGAGCTCGGCCCCGTCCGCCTCTTCCGCCCCGCGGGTCAGCAGGCGCAGGTAGGGGCGGTGGGTCTCGGGCTCGACCGGGAGGTCCGGCGGGGCGCTCGACGTCGCACCGCGGGCCAGCTCGCGCTTGACGAGGCGGTCCTCGAGCGAGTGGTACGACTCCACGACGATCCGGCCACCGACCGCGAGCACCGCGACCGCCGCCGGCACTGCGCGCTCGAGCACGGCGAGCTCGCCGTTCACCTCGATGCGCAGCGCCTGGAAGGTGCGCTTCGCGGGGTTGCCGCCCGTCTGGCGGGTCGCGGCCGGGATCGCCGCGCGCACCACGTCGACGAGCTCGGCGCTCCGCTCCCACGGCCGCTGCTCACGTCGGCGGACGATCGCCCGCGCGACGCGCGGGGCGAACCGCTCCTCGCCGTACTCCCGGAGGATGCGCACGAGCGCCGCCTCGTCGTACGTGTTGAGGACGTCGGCTGCCGTCGGGCCGGTGGTCGGGTCCATCCGCATGTCGAGCGGGGCGTCGTGCGCGTAGGAGAAGCCCCGGTCCACCTCGTCGAGCTGGAGCGACGAGACGCCCAGGTCCATGAGGACGCCCTGGACGCCCGGGAGGCCCTGCTCCTCGACGACGTCCTCGATCTCGTCGTACACGGCGTGCACGGCGACGAAGCGGTCCCCGAAGCGCGCGAGGCGCCGGGAGGCGAGGGCGATCGCCTCGGGGTCGCGGTCGATGCCGATCACGCGCGCCGTCGGGACCTGCTCGAGCACCGCCTCGGTGTGCCCGCCCATGCCGAGGGTGCAGTCCACGAGGGTCGCGCCCGGCGCCTCGAGGGCCGGGGCGAGGAGGTCGACGCACCGCTGCAGGAGGACGGGCAGGTGCCGGCCCGCCGCGTCTCCACGGCGCTCGTCGCGCTCCGTCCCAGGCATCGGTCCCCTCCCTTCGCTGCTGGTGCCGTGCTGCCGGCCGGGCCACCCGGTCAGGTCTCCCTCCGCGACCCTCTGACGCCGGGGAAGTGACGTCAGAACGGGCGGGAGGAGGCCTGGTCGTGCGGGCCGTCCGAACGCTTCTGGTGGTGGGTCCTGCTCGGTGCTCCTCCTGCTCGCGCAGTCAGAGCCGCAGCCCCGGGACCACCTCCTCCGCGGTGCGTGCGTACTCGCCCTCCTGCTCGGCGAGGTAGGTCTGCCACGCCGCGAGGTCCCAGACCTCGACGCGGGTCCCGGCGCCGATCACGGCGACGTCCCGGTCGAGACCCGCGTACTCGCGCAGCCCGGGCGGGATCGAGATCCGGCCCTGCTTGTCCGGCACCTCGTCGCTCGCGCCGGACAGCAGCACCCGCAGGTAGTCCCGCGCCTGCTTGCTCGTCACGGGAGCCTCACGGATCTGGTCGTACATGCGACGGAACTCGTCCATGGGGAGCAGGAACAGGCAGCGCTCCTGCCCTCGGGTGAGGACGAGGCCCGGTGCCAGCTGCCCCCGGAACTTGGCCGGGAGGATGAGGCGCCCCTTCTCGTCGAGCCGGGGCGTGTACGTGCCGAGGAGCAGGCTCGGAACCCCGCTGAAGGACTCGAGCACGGCACGCACCTCCTCCTGTCTCCCATTGCCCCCACTTTACTCCACATCCCTCCACTGTTCGCTCGTTGAAAGGGGTCTTTCACCCCGCCTTCACCGCGTCCCCGCAGGTCACCGCGGTGGGGGAAGGTGGAGGGCCCGAGGGGCGACCGGGCGCGGCGTGCGGGCGCCGGCCCGTCGGTGCAGCATCCGACGGCGCTGCGGCGCGGGGTCGGCGGGGCCGAGGGGGCGGCCGGTGGAGCGATGTGGAGTGACCTGCGCCACGTGCAATAGGCTCGTGCTACGACGCCGCCGGTCGCCCGGACGCGTCGCACTGGCAGGGCGGACCCCCGCTCACGACCGACGGAGGTCCACGTGCTCCTCGACTCCAGCGGCACCCACGACGCCACCACGGCGCTGCCCGGCTCCGCCCTCGACGACCTGGTGACGGTCACGGGCCGGATCCGGAGCGCGGTCGAGTCCGTCGTCACCGGCCGCTCCGACGCGGTCGACGTGACGATCGCGGTGCTCCTGGCCGGCGGCCACCTCCTCATCGAGGACGTGCCAGGCGTCGGCAAGACCACGCTCGCCAAGGCGCTCGCCAGGGCGATCGACGGCAGCGTCGGGCGGATCCAGTTCACCCCGGACCTCCTGCCCAGCGACCTCACGGGCGTGAGCATCTACCGGAGCCAGACGCACGAGTTCGAGTTCCGGCCGGGCCCGGTGTTCTCGAACGTGGTGATCGGCGACGAGATCAACCGCGCCTCCCCCAAGACGCAGTCGGCCCTGCTCGAGTGCATGGAAGAGGGGCAGACCACGGTCGACGGCGTCACCCACGCGCTCCCCCGCCCGTTCTTCGTCGTCGCGACGCAGAACCCGGTCGAGATGGAGGGGACGTACCCGCTCCCCGAGGCGCAGCGCGACCGGTTCATGGCGCGGCTGTCCGTCGGCTATCCCGAGCCCGCCGCGGAGCTCGAGCTGCTCGACCGCATGGAGACGCACGACCCGCTCGCCGAGGTCACGCCCGTGGCGGACGTCGAGACCGTCGCGCGGCTCGTCAGCACCGTCCGCGGCATCTTTGCCTCCGACGCCGTGAAGCAGTACGTGCTCGCGCTCGTCTCCGCGACCCGCGACCACCCCTCGCTGCGGCTCGGGGCGTCGCCGCGCACCACGATCCAGCTCCTCCGCGCCGCCAAGGCCGTCGCGGCCATGGACCAGCGCGACCACGTCCTGCCCGACGACGTCCAGCGGCTCGCGGTCTCGGTCCTCGCGCACCGGCTCATCACCACGACCGAGGCGCGGCTCGCCGGGCAGACCCCGGCCGACGTCGTGGCCGCGATCGTGGAGCGGACCGCTGTACCGACGCGCACGGACCGCGCGCTCGACCGGCGCTGAGGCGGCGGCTCGTGGCCAGGGCGCGCACCACCCGGGTGCGGCTCACCGACCGGGGCATCGTCCTCGCGGTCGGCGGCGGGATCCTCGCGCTCGCGGGCGTGGGTCTGCACCTGCCCGACGTGGTGGCGATCGGCGTCGCCCCGCTCGTCGCGGTCGCGGCCGCGGCGCTGTGGATGCGGGTCGTCGGCGTCGACCGGGGCCGGACGGCACTCACCACGACCCGGCGGGTGCTCCCGAACCCCGTGGTCCGCGGCCAGGTGACCGAGGCGCGCCTCGCGGTCCGGCCGGCGCACCTGTCGTCCGCCGCGACCGCGCAGCTCGCGCGCACGCGCGTCGCGGAGAACGTCTCGACCCAGCTCTCCCACCGTCCGCCGCGCGGCACCCAGCGGACGGGCGCCGAGGAGATCGTCGTGACGTACCAGCTGCACCCCTCCGCGCGGGGACGGTGGCTCCTCGGCCCCGCGAGCGCGACCGTCGAGGACCCGTTCGGGCTCGTGCGCACCGTGCAGCCGTTCGGCTCGACGACCACGGTCACCGTCTGGCCGAGCACCTACCCGCTGCCCGTGCGCGCGGCCCGCAGCCTGGCGGTCGCCAGCGACGCGGCGAGCGGCTCCCGCGCGGCCTCGCCGGACGACGCGGTGCTGCGCGAGTACGTCGCGGGCGACGACCCGCGGCGCATCCACTGGGCGAGCGCCGCCCGTCGTGGCGAGCTCATGGTGCGGTCCGACGAGGGCGCCGGGCTGCCGCCCGTGACGGTCCTGTTCGACCGCGGCCTGCTCCCCACGCGTGACGCCACCAAGGCCTGGGACCACGTGCGGCCGGCCGAGCGCGGCGAGTGGGCCGTCGAGTGCGCCGCGTCGATCGCGGTCTCGCTCGTCGAGGCGGGGCACGCGGGCCGGATCGTGGGGACGTCGTCGGACGGTGCCGTCGCCGCGGTGCCGCACGTGCCCGGCGGGCGCGGCGAGGGGCGCTCGGGCATCCTCGAGCAGGCGGTCGACCTGACGGGCCTGCGTGACGGCGCCGAGGCCGACCGCGCCGTCGCCGCGACCGCGGCGGCCCTGCGCGTCCACCGGCACGCCGACGAGCTGACGTTCGCGGTGCTCCGGCCCCAGTCCGGTACGGCGCAGCACGCGCTCGCCCACCTGGGCGGCGAGGGCGACCACGCCGCCGTCGTGGTCGTCGACCGCTCCTCGTCGCAGGCGCAGCACCGCGCCGCCCAGGACACCGTCGCTGCGCTCCGGGCCGCGGGCTGGCGTGCGCTCGCCGTCGTCGAGGGCAGCGGTCTCGAGGCGACCTGGCTCAATCTCGTGCAGGAGGCGGCGTGGTCATGAGCCCGCTCACCGTCCGGCGGCGCGCGCTCGCGCAGACCGCCCTCGTCGCGGTCGCCGTGGGCGCCGGCGCGCTCACCCTCACGAAGGTGGTGTGGCCCGGCGGCTGGGTGGCCGCGGTCCTCGGCAGCCTCGCGCTCGTCGCCGCCGTCGTCGCCGGCGTGCGGTGGGCCGCCCAGGCGCGGGGATCGGGCGCCCTCGCGGTCGTCGCCCCCACCCTCGTCGGCGCCGTGGTCGCCGGGTTCCTGTGGGTCACGCTCAGCACCTCGCAGGCGGTCGAGGACCCGAGCGCCGCGCCCCTGCCCGAGGACCCGGTCTCCGCGGCGTTCACCGCGCTCGGGCGCCTGCACGAGCTCGCCGCGCAGTCCGTGGCCCCGGTCGACGCGTCCGCCCCCGTTCTCAGCGCGATCCTCAGCGCCACACTCGTGCTGTACCTGCTCGGCGACGTCCTCGCCGTCACGCTCCGCTCCCCCGTCGCCGCAGCCGTCCCCGCGCTCGTGCTGTGGATGCCGTCCCTCGTGATCGTCGCGCGCGTCCCCGTGGCGTGCGTCGCCGCCACGCTCCTCGCGCTCCTCGTCCTGCTCGCCGTCTCGCGCGTCGACCCGCGCCCCGGCGCGCGCGACGCGGGGACCACCACGGCCGCCGCCGTCGGGGTCGCCGCGGCCGTGACGGCCGTCTCGCTCGTCGTCGGGGCGGGCGCCGTCGCGGTGCAGCAGAACGGCTCGCGACCCCTCACACAGCTCTTCGGATCGAACAGCGGGACCGGGAGGCTCGGCAACAACCTCGACGTCCTGCGGGACCTCGGGGACCGGCCCGACACCACCGTCATGACGGTCCGGGCGTCGAGCGAGGGCGGCAAGGACGACGGCTCGGACGTCGCCGTGGGCCCGCTGCGCGTCTACACGCTGACGAACTTCGACGGCTCGTCCTGGAAGCCCGACGACGTTCTCAGCGACGCCGACGACGTCGCGCCGGGGCAGCTGCTCGGATCGACGGGGGCGTCGAGCGACGCCGCGGGCACCGTGGACGTGCGCGTCGACCCGAAGCTGCTGCCCCGCTACCGCCTCGCCGTCACGACCGACCCTCGCAGCGTGCAGACCGCGACGCCGAGCCCGCTGCGCTACGACTCGGACCGGGACGAGGTCTACCGCGTGTCGGGCGACGGGCGCGACCCGTACACCCTCGCCGTCCACCCGCGTGACCTCACGGCCGACCAGCTGAAGCAGGAGAACGCCACGTTCGGCGCCGACAGCGGGCTGCCGATGAAGCTGCGCCGCGAGGCCCTCACCGTGCCCGACACGGCGCACGTCGCCGACGTGACCGCGCTCGCGAAGAAGATCACCGCAGGCGACACGACGGACTACGCGAAGGCGCTCGACTTGCAGACGTACTTCCGCGACGCCCAGCGGTTCACCTACTCCACCAAGGCGCCCAAGGGCGGTTCCGACGCGGTCTGGTCGTTCCTGGAGGCCAAGGAGGGCTACTGCGTCCAGTTCTCGACGGCGATGGCCGTCATGCTGCGGACGCTCGGCATCCCGACACGGGTGGGCGTCGGGTACCTGACGCGGGCCCCCGGCGCCGACGGCGTCACGAACGTCACCGGCCAGGACGCGCACGCCTGGCCCGAGGTCTACTTCGAGCAGTCGGGCTGGGTGCGGTTCGAGCCGACGCCGGCGGTCCAGTCCGGCATCGCCCCCAGCTACACGGACGTGTACGGGAGCTCCCAGTCGCAGAGCTCGCAACCCAACGACGTCCCGACGGGCAAGGCGACCACGGACCCGAACGAGGCGCTGCCGGAGGAGACCGCGACGTCCCAGTCGCAGCCGATCGGCACGGCTGCGACCCGGCGCGACGGCAACCTCGTGGTGATCGTCGGCGTCGCGCTCCTGCTGGTCGTGGCGGCGGCGGCCGCGACGGTGGTCCTCGCACGGCGGCGGCGGTCTCGTCCGATCGACGACGCGGAGGAGGCCTGGGCGGGCCTGCGGCGGCGACTCGCGTCGGAGGGGGTCACCTGGCCGGACTCGGCGACGCCGCGGCAGGTGCCCGGCCTCGTGGCGGCCACGGTGCACGACGCGTACGGCACCTGGCCCGACGACGCGGACGCCGCGTTGCGCGAGCTCGCGCGGGCGGTGGAGACCGAGCGCTACGCACGGCCGACCGGGACGCGCGGCGCGGTGGCGGTGGAGGGAGGCACCACTCAGGTGGGCGCCGCGCCCGGTGCCGAGCCTGCGGACTCACCCGCGGTACGGTGGGCGAACCTCGTCGACGACGTCGTCGCGGCGGTCCAGAAGGAGCTCAGCGGCCGCCTTCGTGGCGGCGACGCTCCCAACGCTCCTCGAGGCGGGCGAGGAACGACTCGCGCTTCGTAGCGCTCGCCGTGGGCCTCGACTGCGGAGCGGCGTGGGTACCACCGACGACCCCGATCGGGCCCGACCTGGCCTTGCGCCGCAGCAGGGCGAACGCCACGCCCGCGAACATCAGCACGAATCCACCCACGCCCAGCCACCACTGAGAGGCCGCCGCGCCGAGCACGAGCACGAGCAGACCGGCAGCGGCGGCGAGGAAGCCGACGACGTAGCGCCAGAGCGGATGCCGCTCGGCAGACTGCAGCGTGTTGGCGAGCCGTGGATCGTCCGAGGTCAGAGCTTGTTCCATCTGCTCCAGGACTCGCTGCTCGTACTCAGACAGAGGCATGTCGACCTCCGGTCGCTCGCTCGACGTGTTGTTACTCCGAGGATAGTTCCCCACCCGTCAGGGTGGTAGTCGAGCGGGTCACAGCTGAGGCACGACGCACCGAAGCCGCCCCGAACCGCGCGCGGACCGCGTCGAGCGCCTCCTCCGCCGCGCGCACGACCTCGGGCGTCCCGGTGGTCGCGTCGTCGAGCGTGAGCTGGACCGCGGCGCGCCCGCGCTCCTCCAGCTGCTCAGTCCGGACGCCCACGAGACGGACGGCGAGCCCGCGCAGGTCGGTCGAGGCGACGAGCTCGCGAGCGATCGCCCCGATCTCGTGGCCGGTGTCCGTCGGCGAGACGAGCGTGCGGGCCCGCGTGACGGTCCGGAAGTCGCTCGTGCGGACCTTCACGGTCACGACCCGGGCGACGAGCCCTTGGGCGCGCAGGCGCGCCGCGCACCGGTCGGCCAGCTCGAGGACGGTCGCCGCGACGACGTCGCGGTCGCGGACGTCCTGCGGGAACGTGGTCTCGTTGCCGATCGACTTGTCCTCGTGCTGCGGCGTGACGGACCGGTGGTCGCGCCCCCACGCGAGGTCGTGCAGGTGGCCGCCCAGGCTCGGGCCGAGGAACGACCGCAGCCAGGCGACGTCGGCGTCCCCGAGCTCGGCGACCGTGCGGATGCCGCGCCTCGCGAGCTGCTCCTCGGTCCGCTCCCCCACGCCCCAGAGCGCTCCGACGGGCAGCGAGCGCAGGAAGTCGACGCTCGCGGCCGCGGGGACGAGCATCATGCCGTCGGGCTTGGCGTGGGTCGACGCGAGCTTGGCGACGAGCTTGGTCGACGCGACCCCGACCGAGCACGTGATGCCGTGCTCGGCCTGGACCCGCTCGCGCAGGGCCGCGCCGATCCGGGTCGGTGGGCCCAGTCGGCGCCGCGCGCCCGACACGTCCAGGAAGGCCTCGTCGACGCTCACGGGCTCCACGATCGGGGTGACGTCGCGGAAAGCCTGCATGACCGAGCGCGAGACCGTGCGGTAGGCGGTGTGGTCGGGCGGCACGACGACCGCCTGGGGGCACAGCCCGAGGGCGCGTGCCATCGGCATCGCGGACCTCACTCCGAAGGCCCGCGCCTCGTACGTCGCCGAGAGCACGACGCCACGCGACCGGCCGCCGACGATGACCGGGAGCCCACGGAGCTCGGGCCTCCGAGCGAGCTCGACCGAGGCGAAGAACGCGTCCATGTCCACGTGCAGGACGGCGCAGCCGTCCTCCTCGTCGCCCCAGTCCCGACGGGCCGACGCCGAGCGGGGCGCACGGCTCACGACGCCCTCGCCCGTGAGCCGGGCAGCAGGCTGAACGCCGCGGTCGGGTCGACCAGCATGCCGACCTCGTCCCGGAAGTCCTCCGCACAGCGCACGAGCTCGTCCGCGCGCGCGGCGTCGACGACGTCGAACCGCCCCGCGTCGATCGCGGCGCGCGTCCGCGCACCGCCGGCGAAGTAGACCGACCAGGGGGCGAGGGCGGGCTCGACGACCTCGACGAGCGCCCACACGGACCGCCCCGTCCGCCGGCCCGACGGGCGCCCGCGCAGCGCTACAACGGCGGCAGCGGCACGCAGCGCGGCGAGGTGCGCGTGCACGAACCGCTCGGCCGGGTCCGGCGCCGCGTAGGCGGACGCGAGCTCGTGGTCCGCCCGGGAGAGCAGGCGCAGCGCCTCGAGGGGTGCGGGGGCGGGCGCCGTCGTGCGCTCCGCCGCAGCGGCCCTGCCGTGCCGGCTCGGGACACGTTCCGACCGTTCCATCACTCGCACCTCCTGAGCACCCAGGATCGAACACCTGTTCGAACCTGTCAACCGCTGCCACACTGGTCCCGTGAGCGCGCGCCGGACCCGACGGAACCGACAGGACCCACGATCCCCCGAGCCACCCACACCCGAGCCCTCCGGCGCGACGGGGCCCGGACACCGCCGGAGGGGCGGCCGCGGAGGCGGCGGACTCCCGGAGGGCCTCCCTGCGGGGCCGGTGCCGACCACCACGGGCACCGTCGAGCTCGAGCCCGACCCGGACCGCAACGCGGTAACGGTGCTCGTCAACGGCGCACCCAGCTCGTACCTCGACCTCGACGACCCCGGCCTGCTCACGTTCGAGTACATGCAGGAGATGGCGGCGCTCGTCGGCACCGCCCCGGACGGCCCCCTACGGGTCGTGCACCTCGGCGCGGCGGGATGCTCGTTCGCCCGGTGGGTCGAGCACGAGCGGCCCGGCTCGGAGCAGGTCGCCGTCGACCTCGACGCGCGCCTCCTCGAGCTGGTCCGCACATGGTTCGGCCTGCCCCGCGCCCCGCGGCTGCGGCTGCGCCCCGGCGACGCCCGCGAGGTCCTCGCCACCCTGCGCGACGGCTGGGCCGACGTCGTCGTGCGCGACGTGTTCGCACCCGACACCACTCCCGCGCACCTCACGACGGTGGAGTTCGCGCGCGACGTCTGGCGGGTGCTGCGGCCCGGCGGGCTCTACCTCGCCAACTGCGCCGACCGGCCACCGCTCCCCCTCGCCCGAGCCGAGGCGGCGACCCTCGACGCCGCGGGCGCGGACGACGTCGTGGTGGTCTCGGAGCCCGCGCTCCTGCGCGGCCGGCGGTACGGGAACCTCGTGCTCGCGGCGCGGCGCCCCGCCGACCGCGGCGCGGCCGACACCGGCGACGCGCCGGTCCCGCTCGCCGACGACGCCGCGCTCGCCCGCCGACTCCGGTCCCTGCCGGTGCCCGCGCACGTTCTCGGCGGCGACGAGCTGGCGTCCTTCCGGGCCGCCGCCCGCCCCGTGCACGACGACGCCGCGCCCTCCGAGGGAGGACGCGGCGTCGGGTAGCGGCCACCGCGGAGCGGCGGTCAGCGGTCCGTCAGAGCGGACGGACCTTCTCGGCCTGGGGGCCCTTGGGGCCCTGGGTGATCTCGAACTCGACGCGCTGCGCCTCGTCGAGCGAGCGGTAGCCCTGGGTGTCGATCGCCGAGTAGTGCACGAAGACGTCGGCGCCGCCGCCGTCCTGGGCGATGAACCCGTAGCCCTTCTCCGCGTTGAACCACTTCACAGAACCCTGCGCCATGCTGTTCCTCTTGTCCTTCTGCCCGTCCCGGACGTCGGTGGCCGGACCCTTTCGCCCGCCCCTGTGCCGCCGCGACCAGCGCGGCAACGCGGACAGTCTGGCACGAACCGGTCGGAGCGGCCACAGATCGGCCGGAGTGTCGCAACCCTGCGTCGCCGCAGGTCACGCACCGCTCAGGGGTGGCTCAGTCGTCCGAGCGCTGTGCCAGGAAGCGCTCGAACTCGGCGCCCAGCTCGTCCGCGGTGGGCAGGGGCGCGTCGTCGGCGAGCAGGCTCGTCGCGCCGAACGACCGCGCGAACGCGTCGTACTGCTGCTCGAGCCCGCGCACCAGCGAGCGCAGCTCGTCGGACTCGGTGACCTGGCGCGCGACCTCCTCGGTCGTCTCGTGCGCGGCCGCCTCGAGCTCCTCACTCGCGAGCTCGAGCCCGGTCGCGCCCTGGAGCATCCGCAGCGCATGGAGGGCCGCCGGCGCGTACGCCGTCTGCGCGACGTAGTGCGGCACGTGCACGGCGTAGCCGACGGCGTCGTGGCCCGCCTGCCCCAGCCGGTACTCCAGCAGCGCCGCGGCGCTGGCGGGGACCTCGGCGCGGCCGAACCAGGACGGGTGGGAACCGACGAGCTCGCCGCGCGTCGCGTGCACGGTCAGCGAGCTCGGACGCGTGTGGGGGACGGCCATCGGTACGCCGTGGACCGTCGCGACCAGCGACACCCCGAGCAGCTCGACGACCTCCTGGACGGCGGCCACGAACCGCTCCCACTGCAGGTCCGGCTCGGGGCCGTGCAGCACCAGGTACCCGGTGCCCTCGGCGTCGCGCACGTGGTCGATCGCGAGGGCCGGCTCGTCGTACGCCGCCCAGCGCGAGCTCTCGAACGTCATCGACGCGCGCTTCGACCGGTAGTCGAGGAGCTGGTCGACGTCGAACGTCACGAGCCGCCGCGGCTCGGCCTGCTCGAGCAGGTGCTCGCGGACCACCTCACCGACGCCTCCCGCGTCGATGAATCCGTTCAGCACGTGCACGAGCACCGGCCCGGTGCCGCGCTCGCCCGGTGCGCCGAGCAGCTCGGCGACCGCCTGCTCGTCGATCTCGTAGATGCCTCGGGGGTCAAGCACGCGTCGTCCTCCGCCTCGTCCGTCGTCCTTCTCTTCGTCCCCAACACACGGAGGCCGCCACCGCTTCCCGGGCTCCACGACCGGTGGCGCGGTGCGCCATACTTGATGGCCGCCGCGCGCGCCCGCACGGCGAGGAACGGAGGGCTCGTGCCGGACAGGCCGCAGGACGCACCATCCCGGACGACCTCCGGCACCGCCGACGTGCGTCCGGAGACCCGGATGAAGGACGAGCTCGCGCGCGAGCAGGGCGTGGTCGACACGCTCTACGGGCGCCTCGACGAGCTGCGTGAGGCCACCTGGGACCGCCTGCGCAGCGTCCGGCGGGCGGGGCCGAGCGGCTCGCCGCAGAACCGCTCCGAGCGGGACGCGTTCGCGACGCTCTACGAGGACCGCGTCGCGCAGCTCCGGTCGGTCGAGGACCGGCTCGTCTTCGGCCGCCTCGACCTGGCGGACGGGACGACCCGCTACGTGGGCCGGATCGGGCTCACCGACCCGGAGCAGACGCCGCTCCTGACGGACTGGCGCGCACCGGCCGCGCAGTCGTTCTACCGGGCCACGGCCGCGCACCCCGACGACGTGGCCCGGCGCCGGCACCTCACGACGCGCCTGCGCCAGGTGCTCGGGCTCGAGGACGACGTCCTCGACCTCGAGGCGACCCAGCGCCTCGGGCTGCGCACGCTGGCCGGCGAGGGTGCGCTGCTCGCCTCGCTCGGCGCGGGCCGCACCGCCCGGATGCACGACATCGTCGCGACGATCCAGCGCGAGCAGGACGAGATCATCCGCGCGCCCCTCGCCGGCACGCTCGTCGTCCAGGGCGGCCCGGGGACCGGCAAGACGGCCGTCGCCCTGCACCGCACGGCCTACCTGCTCTACGCGCACCGGCGCCAGCTCGAGCGCACCGGCGTGCTGCTCGTCGGACCGAGCCGCGCGTTCCTGCACTACATCGACCAGGTCCTCCCCTCGCTGGGCGAGACCGGCGTGGTCTCGACGACCGTCGCCGACCTGCTGCCCGGCGTCACGGTGACGGCGACGGACAGCCCGGCGGTCGCGGAGGTCAAGGGCCGCGCGGTCTGGTCGCGGATCCTCGTGCGAGCCGTGCGCGCCCGGGAGCGCGTCCCCGCGGCCGACGTGCCGCTCGTCGTCGAGGGGCAGCCGCTCGTCCTGCGGCGCGCCGACGTCCGCGACGCCCTGGGGCGCGCCCGGCGCTCGCACCGCCCGCACAACGAGGCGCGCGCCGGCTTCGCGCGCGACCTGCTCGGGCGGCTCGCAGGCCAGTACGCGGAGGCCCTCGGTGACCCCGACGCCGACCGCGCCGAGCTCCAGGACGACCTGCGGCGCAGCCGCGACGTCAAGGTCGCGGTCAACCTCGCATGGCTGCCCATCACTCCGGCGCGCCTGGTCGAGGACCTCTTCACCAAGCCGCACCGGCTCGCCGAGGCCGCGCCCGAGCTCACGGCGGCAGACCGGGCCCTGCTCGCGCGCCCGGCCGGCTCCGGGTGGACCGAGGCCGACGTACCGCTCCTCGACGAGGCCGCCGAGCTGCTCGGCGAGGACGACGCGCTCGACCGCGCCGCGGCCCGCGAGCGGGCCGAGCAGGACGCGGCCGACCTCGAGTACGCGCGCCAGGTGCTCGAGTCGTCCGGCGCGGGAGGCGGGCTCGTCGACGCCGAGACCCTCGCCGGGCGGTTCGCCGACGGCGGGCCCGTCCTGACCACGGCGGAGCGCGCCGCGACGGACCGCCGGTGGGCGTACGGCCATGTCGTGGTCGACGAGGCGCAGGAGCTCACTCCCATGGCCTGGCGCGCGCTCGTGCGCCGCTGCCCCACGCGGTCGTTCACGGTCGTGGGCGACGTCGCGCAGACGACGGCGCTCGGGGGCGCCCGCTCGTGGGGTGCCGCGCTGCGCCCGCACTTCCGGGACGCGTGGTCGGTCTCCGAGCTCACGGTCAACTACCGCACGCCCGCCACGGTCGCCGACGCCGCGCTGCGGTTCGCTCGCTCCGCCCGGCTCCCCGTCTCGCGCCTCAGCTCCGCCCGGGACGTCGACGACGCGCTGCGGCTCGTCCGCGTCGGCGCGCCCGGCGAGCTCGCCGTCGTGGCGGCGGCGCAGACCGTGGAGCAGGTCGGGGACGTCGTCCGGGCGGACGGGACCGGCCGCGTCGCGGTCGTCACGCCCGCCGGACGGAGGGTCGCGACCTCCGGGGCCGTCGCGGCCGCACTGCGCGCACGGGTCGGCGAGGACGCGGCGCGCGAGCTGCTCGCGGGCGGCGCCGACGCCCGGGTCGTGGTGCTGACGCCCCTCGAGGTCAAGGGCCTCGAGTTCGACGCCGTCGTGGTCGTCGAGCCCGCGGAGATCGCGGGCGACGACCGCTCGGGTGCATCCGACCTGTACGTCTCCCTGACCCGACCGACGCGCCGGCTGGTCGCGGTGCACCACGCGGCGCTGCCCGCGGGGCTCACCGACGCCGCCGACGGGGCGCCCGAGCCGGGCGCCGCGCACACCCGCTGACGGCGGCTCCGCGGGCCGGACGCAACTGTCCGGCTGGCGGAACTCGTTCGACACCAGGCGAGACGGCGGCGCACCATAGAGCCGTGCTACGCGCCCTCCTTCTCGAGAACCTGCATCCCCACGCCCGCACGATCCTGGAGTCCTCCGGGTTCGAGGTCGAGACCCGGACGGGTGCGCTCGACGAGTCCGAGCTGATCGAGGCCCTCGACGGCGTGCACCTGCTGGGCATCCGCTCCAAGACGAACGTCACGGCGAAGGTGCTCGAGTCGGCCCCCTCGCTCACGACGCTCGGCGCGTTCTGCATCGGGACGAACCAGATCGACCTGCGGACGGCCGCCGCCCGCGGCGTCGCGACGTTCAACGCGCCGTTCCAGAACACCCGCTCCGTCGTCGAGATCGCGCTCGCCGAGATCATCGCGCTCACCCGTCGCCTCACCGACCGCAACGCCGAGATGCACGCGGGCGTCTGGAACAAGTCGGCCGAGGGCGCGCACGAGGTCCGCGGCCGCACGCTCGGCATCGTCGGCTACGGCAACATCGGCACGCAGCTCTCGGTCGTCGCGGAGAGCCTCGGCATGTCGGTCGCCTTCTACAACACGTCGGAGAAGCTCGCGCTCGGCAACGCCCGTCGCATGAGCTCGCTCGAGGAGCTCCTCGAGGTCTCGGACGTCGTCACGCTCCACGTCGACGGGCGCAAGGGCAACGCCGGCCTGTTCGGCGCGGACCAGTTCGCCCGGATGAAGCCCGGGGCGCTGTTCCTCAACCTCTCGCGCGGGTTCGTGATCGACACCGGCGCGCTGCGGGAGGCCATCCTCTCCGGCCACCTCGGGGGGGCCTCGATCGACGTCTTCCCGCACGAGCCGAAGCGCAAGGGCGACCCGTTCGAGTCGGACCTGCGCGGCCTGCCGAACGTCATCCTCACCCCGCACATCGGCGGCTCGACCGAGGAGGCGCAGGAGGCCATCGGCACGTTCGTCGCGAACAAGCTCCGCGACTACGTGGCGACCGGCTCGACCACGCTCTCGGTCAACCTGCCGAACCTCGCGCTCGAGCAGACGACCGGCGTGGCCCGCATCGCCCACCTGCACCGGAACACCCCGGGCGTGCTCGCGGCCGTCAACAACACGCTCGCGCAGCACGGCGTCAACATCGAGGGCCAGCTCCTCGCGACCCGCGGCGAGCTCGGCTACGTGGTGACCGACATCGGCTCGCCGCTGCCCGACGGGGTGACCGAGGCCCTCGCCGCGATGGACCAGACGGTCCGTCTGCGCGTCCTCGCCTGACACCACCGGCCCAGCCCCGTCACCGGTGCCCGGTCCGGGCACGAACGAGGGCGGGTGGTCACGTCGCCGCTACGGCGACG